>JAFROU010000006.1 GCA_017429465.1 Candidatus Saccharimonadota bacterium | reverse complement strand
TGGCGGATCCGACGAGACTCGAACTCGCGACCTCTGCCGTGACAGGGCAGCGCTCTAACCAACTGAGCTACGAATCCACTACAGAATATTATAACCCATCCCCTTATTTTTCGCAAGTCTATTCTACCTACATAAATAAAGATAAACGTCTTGACTTTTACAGAGAAACGCGATACAATTAAAACGTAAACGGTCAAAACAAAAAATGAAAATCAATAATTACATCCGTCTATTCGCAACTTGGCTCATTGGTGGTGCTATTTTTATTACAACTTTTCTTCTCTGCTTTAACTTCCTTTTTTATAAAACCGATACCGAAAACAACGCTCACGCTCTTTCCTTCAGCCACATCAGCAGTCCGATAGTCTATGGTAACAAACAATATCAAAATGCTAACTACGAATGGGTAAATCTCTATACCTTTGACCTAGAAGTAGGCGGCAACAAAGCCCTTTGTGCTAGTCCAGAAAAGAAGCTTCCAGAACAAAACTTTGAAGAAACCTACGACTCAAGAAATCTTAATCTCACCTATGTCAAGCGCGTCATGTATCTCTATACAACCAATCCAAGCGCAGTAGAATCATTTTATCCAGAACTCAGTGGTTATACCTACGTCAATATTTATCACAGTTTATTTCTAAACTTTGGCGACGGCGTTGGATCTGATCCAAGTGACGCTTCTCTACTTGATTTAATCTGGCAAGACCCAGGAAAAAGCGCTCTGATTGGTGCCCACCAAGCCATTTATTATGGTACTGGTTTTGATTTTAGTGGTATCGATGATTATACCTTACATATTGCAACCGGCAATAGCTATCAAGACGATTATACGCCTCATTTCCAGCTTGTTGCCTGGCTCACGAGAGACGTTGCCCCAACCTATCCAGGAACGCTTACCATTACTAAAACTAGCGCTAATCCATCTGTCACTAATGGCAATTCTTATTACACTACGAGCGGTGCCACCTACGGCATCTACAGCGACTACGCTTGCACTCAGCTAGTCCAATCAGTTGTTACTGGTGCCAACGGTTCAGTTAGCGTCAGTCTCGATCCTGGCACCTATTATGTTAAAGAAATCCAGCCACCAAACGGTTATTATCTTGACTCAACCACTGTCACCACCGTAGTGGTATCCTCTGGATCCACTCAATCAGCCACTGTCTCTAATCTACCAAAAATGGTTGAAGTTGGCGTGCAAAAGCTTAGTAGTTCCCCATCAACTACCGACAATAACAGTAACTACGAGCTAAATGGTGCCGAATTCCAAATTTGCGGAGACTCCAATTGCAATACCATCCTTGGCAACGTCACCACGAACAGCGCTGGCCAATCAACCACTAAAATTACCCTTGCCGCTGGTATTTACTATGCTAAGGAAATTACCGCGCCAAAAGGTTTTCATCTAAATAATAACATTGCTTCAAGCGAATTTACTCCTGGCGCTAGTGGCTTTATTTCGATCACGGATACACCAATTGCTGGAGGCGTCAGCATTTCAAAAACTGATTCCGACTTTAATTCAGCTTCTCCTCAAGGCAACGCCAGACTGGATGGCGCTGAATTCACTATTTACCGTTCAGATAATACTTCAGTAAAGACAATTACTACTAACTCATCCGGCACCGCCAGCACCGGAACAAACGATCTTGCCATCGGCAGCTATTATATTAAAGAAACTAAAGCCCCAACTGGATATAAAATCAGCGATAAACGTATCGACTTTACTATCTCTGCTTCGGATGATGGCATCGTTAAAAACCTCTCCACCGACTCCTTCTCCGAACAAGTCATTCGCGGCAATGTCCGTATCCAAAAATGTGATGCCGAAACCAGACAATGCTCACCGATTGGCGGCGGTAGCTTCGAAGGAGTTACTTTCGCTCTAAAAAACAGTTCCACTAATGCCGTCATGATTAATGGTCGAACCTATCAACCTGGCGATTCACTTAATCTAACCGTCCATGATGGTTGGGCCAGTCTCAGCGGCCTGCCATATGGTTCCTACACCCTGAGCGAAACTGCAAGTTCTGCTTCTTACCTCGTTAATCCTTCCGAAAAGCAATTCAACATCCAAAGCGACGGTGAAACCGTTACCTTAGATAGTGGCAACGCCTTTTATAACCGCATTAAGCGCAATGACTTGAAGCTCATTAAAACCGACGACGAAGATAAACCATTTGCTGGAATTGTCTTTAAGATTACTCAAAAAGAAACGGGCGAAACACACATTGTCGTTACAAACGAGGACGGTATTATAAATACTGGTGCAACTAGACACAGTAGTAACACCAACTTTAATGACATCGCCCTTACCGAAGACGCTCTCACTGAAGCTGGTGTAATTGATCCTTCCCTGCTTGATCCAACCGCCGGCATTTGGTTTGGTAAAGACACCGACGGTAATACCGCTCCCGTAAACGATGACTATGCTGCTCTACCATATGGCACTTATGACCTTGAAGAACTCCGCACTAACAATAACGGTGCCTATGAGCTAATCTCCCGTACCTTTACCATAGACTCCGATTCTAGTATCGATAACACCCTTGATCTAGGTACAATCGAAAATAAAATCATCAAAACACCAGATACCGGTTTAATCACTCATCAGCCAGCAAGCGCCAAGGCTCAATATCTACTTGGTTTCGGCTTCTTTAATGTCTTCTGGATTGTGCTTCTTCTTATCCGTAGATTTACCAAAATTCGCCACCTTTTCAAGCACAACGTCTAGGTTTTGAATAAACATTACATCACTCATAATGCTAATCACGCCAGAAACTATTAATACCCAGCCGATTAGTGCTACAACTGCACCATCATAGAAGGTGATAAAAATGCCAAGTAGTAGTTCAGCCAAGGCAATTAATAAAACATAACGCCATACCTTTACGTTGGCCGTATGGAGCTTTAATGCCGTATTCATGCGTACTAAACCGCTATAGATCAACCACACGCCCATAATAATACGGAATACACCAATAATACTTGGGCCAGCAATGAGTACCGCCGCGCCAATCAAAACTGAAATAACGCCCCAGAGTAAATTATTATTAAAAATATCGCGATCGCCCTTTTCGAGATAATAATTAATAATCTGATATGCACCTTTAATCACAAAGAAAACACCAATAATAATAGCAACAATCTTTACGACGCTCTCGCTAAAAGCCACTAAAAGAATACCAAATACGATTGTAATAATCGATTCTAGTACCGATACCCAAGCATTCTTTTTAAGAGTATCACCCGCTTCTCGAATCGGGTTTTTTATAATATCTAGTGCATCTTTAACCATTTGCCTCCTCCAAATTATTGGTGCGGGTAGAGGGAGTCGGACCCTCGTTTTATCCTTGGGAAGGATACATAATAGCCGTTATACGATACCCGCTAACTATCATAATTATAGCACAAACTATTCTTCGACCGAAGCGCCCTGTTCAGACTCGGTGGTTTCTTCTGGTTCAGGTTCTTCAAACTTAATATATTCTTTTACTAAACCTTCTTCGCGAATCTTATCCATTCTGTTATTGAACTCAGAAAACGGCACCTTAATTGAAACGTAATTAACTTGTGTACTATCCTTAGATAATAGTTTAACAAAGTAGTAACCATCACCATTGCTGGACAAAAATTTACCGCTATCAGCCCCGGCTTCAAGCATTATTGCTTTGCTGGCACGTCCACCGTCAACGTTCTTACTATCAACCAGGCCGCCGGTCTCCTCATATTCCACCGCATCACCCAAAGCCGTCTTTACCGCAGCATAATTTGAACCATTACTTTGAAGCATCGTCTCTACCTGGCTGACTATAGAATTAGCGTTTTCATCAATAAACTGTTCAACCTTCATTTTTACGAGTGATAGATATATCATTCTCTCATATTCAGACTTAGATAGATTAAAATTATCGCTTAAAATCTTTAAGAACGATTCTTCGCTACGCTCCACACCACCAACTTTACGATGTTCAACGAACGACTCCGCAACCTCTTCGTCAGTCACTTCAATTTCTTGTTCCCTAGCTAGTTTTAGCGCGTATGCATATTCTTCTGCCGAAGCTAAAGCCATCTGCTGATATTGCGTTTCAAGATCCTTCAAATTTGTGTCTGTACCAAGCTGTTCAATTTGTTGTTCCACAGCCGAAATTGCGCTACGATAAATCATCAAGTAATCCGAAAAGCGCACCTTCTCACCATCAACTTCCGCCACGGATACTGGCAAAACTGTAGTAATGCGATAAATCACATCTCCAGTTGCATGGAATTTAAATAAAGCCAACCAGCCAGAAAACACTAGCGCGGCTACCACCACTACCGAAATAATAATTGTATTAATCATCAACCTATGCTTGGCATATTGTAGCGGATACTTAAACTTGCGTCCCCTTGCTAGAACCTCTTCACGACGCTCTTCGACCTTTTCTTGCTCGGTCTTCTTAGTGTCTTCTTTTTCCGGTTCCTTTTTAAGCTTTGGAATTTCCATGGTTTACCTTCCCTGTTACATTCTGCAACTTATTATATACTTTCTCAGGCTTTGAAACGTTACTGATAATCAAATCCCCCACTGCCGTCTGAACAAGTATTGTACCATAGCCAAAGATTCCACCAAAGAACCCTGGTACCTGGTAAGAGATACTCTGAATCTTATCAATCCCAAGATCTACCACAGTCTTCTTCCAAAGACCCTTTTGTGAAATCTGTCTCAATCTCTGATCAGTCACAATATAAATCGAGAAATACCACATCATGTAAGCATAAATCAGCCCCAAAACACCAATAAATATACAGCCCAGAAATACCCAAAACATGTAGCTATTCCCCGGCCAAAGTAATAGTGGCGCCATTCCGAGCGCGGTCATAATCAGCATAAAAATCAGTCCCTTACGCGCCGTTAAGATATGTCGGCGAAAAATAAAGACCAAATTTTCGCCTTTACGTTGCCCATCGAACTGTAATTCGCTCATGCCTCCATTATAGCATAATATGCTATAATACAGATACGGCCCGGTAGCTCAATGGATAGAGCAATTCCGTCCTAAGGAAGAGGTTGTGCGTTCAACTCGCACCCGGGTCACCAATTCCAAAAAAGAAGCCTCGAAGGGCTTATTTTTTGTGGTTCAAATATCGTTCGGTCCCCGTGCCGTATTCTTCCTGCACGTGATCGATAACTCTGAGCGCCTGCGATTCTTTCATTGATTAGACTATAACAATG
>JAFROU010000040.1 GCA_017429465.1 Candidatus Saccharimonadota bacterium | reverse complement strand
TCTTCCTCGTTACCGTGAGTGGTATTGCCTAATGAGACGGCACAAAAGTGATCGATTGATTGGCGTTTTGACGGCCATTTTAATGGTGGTAGGTTTAGTTGTGATTTACACGATTGGACCGATGCGTACTAATTATGAGAATGCGGCTTATGGGTTAAATGCTGATCCAAATAATTATTTTTGGCATCAATTAATTAGCGTTGTTCTAGCGGTCGGCGTATTTATTCTGGCGTTTAAGGTGCCTTATGGATGGATACGGAGGAGTGCTAAAATTGTGTTAATTCTAGGTTTGCTTGCTTGTGCGTTGTTGGCAATCCTGGCAACTACTAATAGCTCATTAGCTAGTTGCCAAAATGGTGCTTGTCGTTGGTTTAACCTAGGTGTAGTAAGTTTTCAGCCAGCAGAGCTTTTGAAATTAGGAATGGTAATGTATCTAGCTGATTTAATTGCTGAGCGGAAAAAACAGGGAAAATTTGAACGCTCGAGTGACTTTTGGTTGCCGTTTGCAATAATGAGCATTATATCTTTGGTCTTTGTGGTGATTGTGCAGTCTGATATGGGTACCGGCGTAGCGCTGGTGGCAATTATCTTAGCGATTCTTTGGATGAGCAATATTAAACAGCAATATTTTTGGTTAGTAGTGGCTATTATTGCAGTAGCTGGTGTGTTTGCAATCCTAATGGCACCACACCGTATGGAACGCCTGATGACTTTTAGTGGTAGTGGCAGCGAGGACGACAATTATCATATTGACAATGCCTTAATGGCGATTGGCTCGGGTGGATTCTTTGGTGTGGGAATTGGTAATAGCGTGCAGGCAACTGGTTATTTGCCAGAGTCCATAAATGACTCCGTCTTTGCGGTGATGGGCGAGACCTTCGGGTTTTTGGGCCTAGCACTAATCTTAATTTGTTTTACGATACTGTTGTTTAGAATGATGAGAACAGCCACGCACTTAAGAGATGACGACCAGAGGCTAATGGTGGCTGGTTTTTGGGCTTGGATTATGGCACACATGGTGACGAATATTGCTTCTATGACTGGATTAATTCCTTTAACTGGCGTGACGCTCCCGCTTCTTAGCTATGGAGGTACAAGTATGCTATTTATGGCGTTTGCATTAGGTTTAACATTACAATTATCATGTTATACTAGTAGGGAAGAGGAAAAAGATGAAAGTATTAGTAGTGGGCGGAGGCTCCGGGGGTCATATCACTCCAGCCGTCGCCGTAGTGCGTGAATTATTAGAGATTAAACCCCGCACCAGAATTGAATTTTGGACTGACCGTAAGTATTATAAGAATGTTGTAAAAATTACAACAGAATTAGGGGTGCGCTGGGGAGAACAAGAAAAAACAGGGAATAAAGACAATCCTTATATTAGAGTGCGCAAGATTTGCGCGGGGAAGTTTCATCGTTATGCCGGTTGGAAGTTTAAAGACTATTTTATTAACTGGCAAATTACTTTTAAAGATATAATTTGGGGAAACATAGTTGGTTTTTGTGGCTTTGTTGGTGGCTGGCTTCAGAGTTTTTTCCGTTTATTCAGCAGGGAAAACCGCCCAGACGTGATGTTTTTAAAAGGTGGATTTGTTTGTCTACCAGTTGGTTTAGTGGCAAAGATTTTTCGTATCCCATACGTGGTGCACGAATCTGATGTGGTGCCGGGACTTGCTAATCGAATTTTAATGAAGAAAGCCAAGATCGTGGCTTTTGGGATGCCTTTTGACGAAGAAAAGGCTAAACCAAACTGGAAATGGGTAGGTGTGCCAGTGGCGCCAGAATTTAAGAAGATTAGTGAAACGCAGAAAAAGACTTTAAAGAAAACATTTGGTTTTAATCCAGATCAACCACTCGTGATTGTAACTGGTGGTAGTCAAGGCTCGGTGAATATGAATGAGGCAATGCGCCAGATTTTGCCAAAGATGTTAGAGTTTACTTCGGTTGGTCTAGTGGCGGGTCGCAAGCACTATGAAGACATGGTGGACCTTAAGAAATATGAAGAATGGGATAAGGCAAAGCTACAATCGAACTTTCGTTTGTGGGAATTTAATTCGTCAATGAACGAGCTAATGGGCGCCGCAGATGTGGTGATTTCTAGGGCTGGAGCGACAACGATTGCAGAACTTGCAGGTTTATCAAAGGCAGTAGTTTTGGTGCCGTTTGAAAAATTGCCAGGTGGCCATCAGGTTAAAAATGCTGAGAGACTAGAGAAAAAAGGCGCAGTTTTGTCTGTGCGCGATGATAAGATGGTCAAAAATCCAGAAATTTTATTAGATGAAGTTCGCTCGCTAATTCGTAGTCCAAAGAAAAGGGAAGAAATGGCCGCGAAATTACACGAAGAAGCGCGACCGGATGCGGCAAAAGCGCTTGCTGCTATTGTGATTGATATCGCAGATGGTAAGGATTTAACTAAGGTGGAAGAGGATGCAAAAGCTAGGTAGAACAATTGTGGCTAAGCGCGATCGGATGGAGTCCGAGTCGTCTAGGATGCAGACTCGTAAACGTCAGAAGACGCGCCAGATTTTAGGTTTTATCACGGTTTTACTGACGCTTGCAATCGTTGGTTTTTTAATCGCAATGGCTTTTAATAATTGGGCTAAAGACCGACAAGAGATAGAGGTGGAAGGTAAAAAATATGAGCCAACCGTTGAAATATATGATGAATCTCATAGTGGGCACGTATCTGATCGCGTTAAAGATTATGTTGGCCAGATGGAATATGATTTAGACGAGTTGGGTTATAAGGTGACGAGGGCGGTTCTACCAGCTGAGACAACCAGGGAGGTGGACTTCTATCTAGAAGGTTATAGTGCCTATTTTAAAGTGAATATTGACCGTGAAACTGGGGTGTCAGCAGAGGATATTGACCGCATGATAAAATATCTAACAGAGAGAAACGCGACTTATTCGTACGTAGATGTACGTATTGAGGGTAGGGCATACTACAAATAATAGGGAATTAACAGGGGTAAAAATACGGTACCCTGTTTTTTTGTTTAGTTTCGTGCCCTATTGTTCGGTTTTTGTTCAAGAGAGTGTTTTTTGAGTAAAAAAATGGTGTAATATAGACACGGTAACAGGGGAAAAAGGGGAATTAGGGAATCAAAGCGGGGAAATGTCAAATGCAAATTTTGGCCGTGAAATATGGCGTGAAATGCATATTGTGACATTAGACTGTGGAAAAGTCAAACATGATCTAGGTTAAAATAGTTTAAACGCGCGTAAGCTCGTTTATGTACGACAGCCTCGCGTAAAAGGCTTCTTTTATCATATATTTAGAATTACTTTTATAACTTTATAGGACATATTAGGGACCTAGTACTAGGGCTGTTTGCTGCTGTGGGCAGAAGAGCTGACATGTTTATTCATAAGGGTTTCTTTGCGTTATGTCGTAAAATATGTATTGTGCGACATTGAGTATTTGGCGAAAAGACGGTTAACTTTACGTCTGCTCCAAGTAGTTTTTATTCTGCTTATGGCTAGCGGTCTAAAATTCGCGTTGTTTAATTCCCTACGTTCGCGTGTTTTATCGTTCGTCGGCGAGTTTTTATTTGTTTGTGGCTGATTTATTGTATTTACAGGGGTAGTTCTTGCTTTTACAGGGGTAGAACGGGGAAGCAACAGATATAAAAAAGTGGTGCTATACCTAAATTAATAGGGGTAGCACCACTGTTATTTATCTATTATGTTTGATATTTAACCTAGTCTGATCTGTGTCTTCAGCCGGTTTCGGGGTCTTCTCGGCGGTTTTAACTGGGGAATTAAGGGAACTATTAGCTTTTCCCTTCTTTCCCTTTTTGTCAGATTTTTGATTATTTTCTTTTTTCTCTGCTCGTTCGGCCACTAACTTACCTAAATCCTTAAGGCTTAGACGGTTGGTTTTATTTTCGGCCTGGTTTGGTGAAAGCTTGGCTTTACGAAAATCAGCTTGTGGAGTAGGTTCATATTTAAAGTTCGGTTTTTGTTCTTTTTTCGGGGAATCATTGGTGTCTGGATGGCGTCCAGATTCGCTTAATTCCCTCTTATACTTCTCTGATTGTTCGATAGCCTCTTTGATTTCTTCTTCAACTTCGGCGCGTGGGCGAGAAAATTCACGGCGGGAGTGTTCAATAATAGCATCAAAGTTATCGCTTGGTGACTTCGGAATGGACAGGGTAGTAGCAGAGAAAGCTGGCACTTTTTCGCCGTTAATAATCATGCTGATTACGAAGTGACGATTATTCATTTGAATTAGGTCGGATTGGTCAAAGGTTGGCTCAAATTGTTTAACAAGTAGCGGTGCATCATCAGCGGAAACGCGGAACGAAATAGTTGTACCTACGTTGCCAAAGACAGCATCACGCACACTATCGGTCATTTGCGCAATATATTGGTTGGCGACAGTGAGGTTCAGGCCGTATTTACGGGCTTCGGAAAGAATCACAGCAAAGGAGTCAGTAGCAAAGTTCTGAAATTCATCTACGTATAGGTAGAATGGACGGCGATCCTTAACGTCTGGAATGTCGGAACGAGACATAGCGGCAAGTTGCACTTTAGTGACCAAGAATGCGCCAAGGATTGAGGCGTTGTCTTCACCAATTAGACCTTTAGAAAGGTTGACGACAAGAATCTTACCTTCATCCATAATCTTACGCACATCAAAGGACGATTTTGGTTGGCCAATGATGTTGCGGATAATTGGATTAGCTGTAAAGGCACCGACCTTATTTAGAACTGGCGCAATTGATTCGTTAACTTGTTTATCGTTCCATTGGCCAAACTCTTGTTTCCAGAATTGTAAGACTGTTACATCGTTACAATAAGAAAGTGTTTCTTTGCGAAAATCTTTGTCAGTGAGCATGCGAGAAATATCAAGCAAAGTGGTTTCTGGGCGGTCAAGCAATGCCAGTAGGGTATAACGAAGAATATGCTCAAGACGTGGGCCCCAGGAGTCGCCGAACATACGTTTAAGCACGCCGATTACCTCAGAACAGACATTTGGCTTGCGGGCTGGATCAGAAAGCTCTAATGGGTTAAAGGCTACTGGATAAGATGTATCAGCTGGATTAAAGTAAACAACGTCGTTGACGCGAGAAGGCGGCACGAAACGAAGGTTGTTGATGGCAAAGTCGCCATGTGGATCGATAATACAATAACCTTGGTTATAGAAGATGTCGGATAGGGCAAAGAGCTCAAGTAATCCACTCTTCCCTGCGCCGGTTTGGCCAATAATATAAACATGACGTGAACGATCACGACGGAGTAAACCGAACTGGTGGTTGATGCCACGAAAATTGGTTAGGCCGAAGGCGGAAATATCTTCGTCATTTGCAGGATTCCCTGTTATCAGAGGCAATTTGGCTGGTGGTTCAGCGGTTTTAGCGGAAGCCCAGACGATATTAGGAGTTTCGACTGAGGTGTGTGGTAAGTGAAAGACAGAAGCTAGCTCAGAGATGTTTAAGATAAAGCCGTCATCGGCAAATTCGCGCATCTTATATTTGTCTAGTGGTTCGGCGCTGAAACTACCTTCGGTAGCCTTGAAACCGTTTAGGTTGGTAGAGTTAAACTGTTTAAAAGTACCAACTAAGGCTTGCATATTTAATTTGGCATCGACGTCGTTGCTGCCTAGGTAAGCTAGACGAATTTTGACTTGGTAGCCAAGTTTAGTGGCTTTTTCTTCGGCTTTAGAAATGCGAGTTTTGTCACGTTCAGATAATTCTGGAGCTGCAGCGGCAGAGCCGGTGCCACCTTCTGGTGGTTTCCAAAGCGCGCTAAAGACTTCAGCTAGCCAGACAAAATCAATATCAATACCTGGAATCTTGAATGGTTTTTTGCCTGTTTTTACTTCTTTAACCCATTTATCGGTGGTGTTTTTGTGCCAGTCATCAGCGATTGGGCGAGTAAGAATTTGGATCCAAAGTTCTTCAGAATGGTCTGGGTCGAGTTTAGCTAGTGTACCGGTGATGCCGGCAAGTGGATCGACTTCAAAGTTTTCAAAGGTTTTAATTGGTAAAACTTCGTTGTCGGTTAAAGTTAGCTCAGTGGAATAGACTATTGGGTGTTTGTGACGGTTGTCAGCGTAATCGTCGTCCATTTTATAGATTTGGACGGTTGGATATTGGGAATAAATCTGGCCTTCGACAAAGCTTTGTAAGATTTTTGGCACCCAAACGTAAAAGCGAATTTGGCCACCAGTGGAAACGATTTCAAATGATAAATGTTCCTGTACGCCACCTGAATTTCTGAGTTCTTCAGCGTCGCGCAGAATACCATGAAGTGAAGCAAACAATTGCTCGGCGGCCAACTCTTTCTTATCGTTGGTGCGTGGAATTTCCAGCATTAAAAGTACGGAGTCGACGTTTAAAACCTTCAGAGTATTCATCTTTTTATAGTTGCGATAGGTAAGATATGCCAACACGCCCACGATTGGGATCCAAACGATTGGCATTAAAATAAATTTCAAAATTCCCATTATGGTTATAATTTTAGCATATATTAATAATTTATGCTAAAGTGTAGCTGTTTTTGTCGGCTTTCTTAAATAATTTCTTGTTTTGAAGATTAAGAAGGATGGTAGTTTCTTTAACCTTACGGCTCTTCAAAACTTGTTTGACGATTTCTTCGCGGCTGAGTGGTTTGCCAGCGCTCTTTAGAATACTAGTGATGATGTCGGCAACAGTGCCTTTAGAATAACCCCAGCTATCAAGAGCGTAAATACCACGGCCAATCAATACAAAACGAGAGTCTTTAATTAGTTCGTTATGAATAGCTTGGATGGTTACATTTTTGCGTTTGAAGCTAGAATCGGAGATAGCTTTGGCGATATCGGCAAAATGCATTGGCTCTTTATTAGATTCGAGCACGACGTAAATTTTGTCGCGAATGTTCTTTGGATTAACAGTCGGCCATTTAGCAAGTCCCCAAAGTCCGTTCAAAGTGGAAAGTAGTTTAGAGACAGAAGCAACAGCCTTAATGTGGTCTGGATGCTCATAGTTGAGTTTATTATCAAGCTCGTCAAGCGTCATTGGAGCCTTGTTGGCTTTAATGATAGCAACGATTTCGTCAACTTTGGTACGGATGGTTTTTTCGTCGCCATATTCAGCGATACCGATTGCAGCAGCATATTTATCGTTTTCTTCTACGATAGTGAGATTGCTAGAGATGTTGCCTAAAAATTGAAGGCCGGCTTTTTCAGCTGGAGTTGCGGAACGACCATAGATTTTATCAGCGAGATTGGCGATTTTGGCGATACGGCCCATCTCGGTAAGATTGCGGATGATAACTTTTTCAGCGGCGGCTAACTCGGAAATTTTGGATTCTTCAGCGCCAATGCGGAGACGGATAAGAATGGCCTTTTCGAGTTGACGGACGCGTTCGCGAGTGATTGAAAGCATCTCGCCGATTTGTTCGAGGGTCTCTTTTTGTCCAGAGAGACCAAAACGACGCGAGACAATTTCCTTTTCGCGGTCTTGATCGATGATATTAAGGCTGCCATTAATTGCATTCGCAATTATTTCCGCATTTTGGTTCATGGATTATTTCCTTTTATTCCACCACGTTAATGTTATGATATATTTTATTATGATACAATAAATATGTGCAAATGTCAACTGTACTAGTTGAGCTTTATACATACTATTCTAGCACATTTTTTACAGAATGTGCAAAAAAATGATATGCTTATGCTTACTGTAATGGGTTTTTATGCATTCAAAGGCCGCTTAACAGAGGTAAGTGCAAAAATATTTATAAGATTTTTATTATTTTTTGGCAACTTTTTTAGCAGATTTTTTGGCGGTTTTGCGACGATGTTTAGCGTGTCTGGTGGCTTTTGGCTTGTTTTTTAGTAAATCTTCGGCCTCGGCTCTGGTTAACTTCTTTGGATCTTGGTCAGCTGGTATTTTAACATTGTTGCGGCGGCCTGGGCCTTTTACATATGGGCCGTAAGCACCTTTAATAATCATAATATCGCCCCAATCAGCAATAATTGAGTCGACTTTAGCGCGGTATAGTGGATCGGCTTGTTCGAAGGTGATAGTATATGGGTCATAATCTTTGATTGGTACGTTATATTTACCACACTTTAAATATGGTCCAAATGGTCCGGCGGCAGCGATGATTTCAGTGCCATCTTTAGACGTGCCAAGAACGCGTGGTAGGGATGGTAATTCTAGCTGTTTGAGGGCTTGTTCAAAGGTGACAGTCTTGACGGATTTACGTTTTGGTAACGGTGCAAAGCGAGGTTTTTCACCGGCGTCTTTTTCACTATCTCCAACCTGAATAAAACCGCCATTTTTACCAACTTTTGCGTAGACTGGTAGGCCGGTTTTTGGTTCATGACCGAGTAAGCGCGCGTTATTGTAACGTTTGGCGCCATCAGCGGCGAGGACATCGTTATTAAAGAGTTTATAAAAGTCGCGCAGCATCTTGACGCGCTCAAGTTTGTGCTCAGCAATTAAATCAAGGTCTTTTTCAATGTTGGCTGTGAATTTATAGTCAACGATATTTTTAAAATTATCAACAAGAAAGCTAGTGACTAGTTCGCCAATTGGTGCTGGAATCAGCTTGCCTTTATCAGCGCCAAATTTTTCTTCTACGAGGCTGCGTGTGACTTTGCCGTTTTCTAATTTTAGATCAATTACTTCGCGGGTTTCACCACTAGATTCGCCCTTTTCTACGTAGCCACGGGCTTGAATAGCGGTCATGATTGTAGCGTAGGTAGATGGGCGGCCGATACCGAGTTCTTCGAGTTTTTTAACGAGTGAGCCTTCGGAGTAACGAGCTGGCGCTTTGCCAAAAGTTTGATGCGCAGTAACGCTGCTAGCTTTAAGTTTATCGCCGACTTTTAGTGGTGGTAACTCTTCTTCTTTGATACGTCCGTAAACTTTTAAAAAACCGTCAAATATTACGACTTCGCCTTTAGCAACAAAATCATGACTAATTGAAATAGTGGTTTTCTCGAGCTTGGCGTCGGCCATTTGGCTGGCAAGAGCGCGAGCGCGGATTAATTTGTAAAGGCGTTTTTCGTAGTTATTTTTACCAGCTTCTGCTGTATTAATATTGGTTGGGCGAATAGCTTCATGAGCCTCTTGAGCACTGGCATCTTTAGTTTTAAAGTTGCGTACTTTTAGATAGTTTTTACCAAATTTTTCTTCGACATAGTCTGCCATCATGGCGAGAGCTTGTTTGCTAAGATTGACGCTGTCGGTGCGGTGATAAGTAATTAGACCTGCCTGGTAGAGTGCTTGAGCAGCATTCATGGTAGTGCGAGAAGTGAAGCCGAGTTTGCTGTTGGCTTCAATCTGCATTGATGCGGTAGTGAATGGTGGCAGTGGTTTACGCTCACCAGGAGTAGTTTCGGTATCTAGGACTTTATATTCGGCATCTTTGAGACTTTCTAGAAAAGCTGTGGCAGATTTTTCATCGTCGAAAGTATGATCAAGCGTGGCTGGAAAACCAAAATCAGCAGTGACTTTAAAAGAGGATTTGCCGTTATATTTTTCAATCTCGTGCTCACGTTCAACAATCAGGCGAAGTGCTGGTGATTGTACGCGACCAGCCGAAATTGCACCTGGAACTTTTTTGCGGACTGAGCCAGAAAGGTCAAAGCCAACGAGCATATCGAGTGTTTGGCGAGCTTGCTGGCTAGAGACCATGTCCATATTTACAGTGCGGGGGTGTTTAATGGCCTCTTCTAGCGCTGATTTAGTTATTTCGTGAAAAGTGATGCGAGCGGTGTCTTTTGGCAGCTTTAAGACTTCTAGAAGGTGCCAAGAAATAGCTTCTCCTTCTCGGTCTTCATCGGTAGCGAGCCAGATTTTGTCGGCTTCTTTAACGGCTTCGGCTAGCTCTTTAACAATAGTTTTATGTTCAGGATCGATCTCATAAGTAACGTCAAAAGTAGATTTATCGACTTTGGTATCTTTTCGAATATGCCCGACCGAGGCTAAGACTTTGAAGTCTTTTCCCAGATATTTTTCGATGGTATGAGCCTTGGCAGGCGACTCTACAATGACTAAATTTTTGCTCATATTTATAACTATAGCATATTGTGTCAAGCGCATTTTTCGTTTAGCATCAAAAAACCCCAGGTAAGGGTGGGCATCACCTGGGGTTTTTAGACCCTATAACGCTTCACTTGATAGATACCGGGGTGACCCCGGAAGCGCGACCCACCTCACACAAATTGGGGCCCGCCGGTTATAGGGGTTGCTATGCCTTCGAAGCACCCTTCATAAGTGGAGGTAATACTTAAACTCAGCGACCGTAAAGAAATCGAGAGCCCGAAGGGTTTCAAAAGCACGCAACTTCTGCTACGCTAGATATAGCGTAGAGAAATTATGATTTATTTAGGTGCGGTTTAGAGCCCGAATGAGCTCTAACTGTTTCTGATTATACCACTTGGAGTTAAAAATGTCAACACTTTTTGCACACTTTTTTCAAAAAATCAATGGATTATCACCCCTAGAGCATACTTTTACAGAGAAGTTAAACACTATTGCGCTTATGCCAAAAATGTTATATTTCTATGGAAAAATGCCCGAAAATATAGTAATAAATGGAGTTTCAAAACGGCCAAAATGTGTTGCAATAGTAGGTTCAAGGCACAATTCGAGGTATGGAGAAGAGGTCACTTATAAATTATCTTACGAGTTAGCGCGACGAGGTGCAGTAATAATATCTGGGCTTGCGATTGGCATAGATGCTATCTCGCATCGAGCCGCGTTAGACGCTGGTGGCAAAACGGTGGCAATTTTAGGTACTGCGATAGATAATATTTATCCTCGGCAAAATCAGGGACTAGCAAACGAAATTATAGAGAAGGGCGGGTGCATTATAAGTGAATATGCTCCTGGCGCAAAAACGTATTTTAAAACGAGTTTTCTCGAAAGGAATCGGTTAATTTCAGGTTTAGCCGATGTAGTAATTATTACTGAGGCGGCAGAGCGATCTGGCACCTTAAACACGGCGACGCACGCGCTAGAGCAGGGGCGTGATTTACTAGTGGTACCTGGCGATATTACTAAACCACTATCTGTTGGTTGCAATCGTTTAATTCGACAAGGGGCAATGCCTTTAACAGAGATAGATGATGTTTTAAATCTGCTCTTCCCTACTCGTCGGAGCGAAAAGCCGAGGTTAATTGCGGGTGATACGCCTACCGAAACAGCCATTCTTAAACTACTTTCTGAAGGCGTGAGAGACGGAGAGGATATTATGGCTAAGCTGAAGCTTCCAGTTACAGAGTTTAACCAGATAGTTACTTTATTAGAAATAAAAGGCTTAATTAGGGGCCTAGGTGCTAATAACTGGGTTCTAAGGTAACAAATACTTATTTTTTTAGAATGCTTATGTTAAAATTAAGTTATGGAAGATCATAAAAATACAGAGGAGCTAGCGCCTATGAGTGATCAGGGCGAAAAACAAGAGGGGCAAAAAGATCCAAAAACTGAGGAAAAAATCCTTTTTGTGCAAGAAGATTTGCATCCAGATGAAGATAGTAGAAAAAAGAATTCAAAATTAGCCGCGCTTTGTATCATGGCTGTATTATTCGTGGTGGGCGGTGTATTTTTGGCGATTTTCCTAGGTAGTAACTTTGGCAAGAAGGGTTCTAATAAGCCTCTTCAAACTACGACTCAAACTGGTGAAGAAGTCACGCAGGTTCAAACCGTTGGTGAGAGTACGACTGAGGCTACAGGCACAAGCGCTAAGCCAATTGTTTATTATGAAGATGATGTTGAAACTGTTTATCATGACGGAGACATGACTCTAAACCTTTTGAAGTTAGAGAATGGACGCAAAAACACAATTTATAGTCCGCTATCTGTTAAATATGCTCTTTCCATGCTTTCGGATGGGGCTGGTGGCAACACTAAGGCTCAAATTGATAAGCTGCTCGCAGGTAATTCGGTAACGAAATACAACGATATCCAGGGTGTTTTAAGTTTAGCTAACTCAATCTGGGTTAACAATAAGGCAAGGGATGTTGTTAAGACCGAATACATTGATCTTTTAAAACAGAAGTATAACGCAGAATTAAAATTCGATGATTTTACTTCAGTCGGTAATATTAATAATTGGTGTAGTGAAAAAACATTCAACATGATTCCAAATGCACTCGAAGAAATATCTGAAAGCAATACATTTTTCTTGATTAACGCTTTAGCCATTGATATGGATTGGGAGCACAGATTTGATGCTTCTAATACTAGTTCAAGTAGCTTTTATGTGAAGAGCGAGGATGACACGAATGCACTTAAGGTTGCAATGATGAATGACAGTATTAGTAACAGAGGAAATGAAAAAGGTGAATATCCGACTCGTATTGGTTACTATTTTGGTAGTGATGCGACTCTATTAGCTATTGATCTGAAAAAATACGAGAATACGCAATTGCAATTTGTTGCCGTGATGCCGTTAACACAGGAATTAAGAAATTTTGTGGCTACAACAAGCATGAATAAAATTAATGATTTGATTGCGAAGCTTCAGCCAGTTAAGTCAAACAGTGCCGATTTGAATATTACGTTGAATTATCACATTCCAAAGTTTAAGTATGATGGCGGGTTAGTAGAATTTAAAAAGGATCTTCAACAGCTTGGTGTGACCGATGTTTTTGGTGATAATGCGGATTTGTCTAATATGGCTCCAGGTAATAATATTTCTGAGGCCATTCATAAAGCTACAATTGATTTTAACGAAGAAGGAATTAAAGCGGCGGCTGTCACTATAATGGGCGGGAAGGGCGCTGCCGGTGGTTATAGAATGCCAAATACTGAGATAATTAATCTCTATATTAACAAACCATTCTTTTATGTAATTCGAGACAAAAGTAACGGTGAGGTTTGGTTCTTAGGAACGGTTTACGAACCAACGCTTTGGGAAAGCGCGAAATCTGAATATAAGTATTAGTTATTTCTCATCTAAACGATTAGCAATCTCAACTAGTAGGTTGGCTAGATCTGATTTTTCTTCAGGAATGAATTTTGAAAGCACAAAATCGACGTCACCGATTTTGCGTCTTAATGCGTCATTGCCAGTGCCAAGACGTAGACGCGGAAATTCGTCGGTACCAAGTTGTTCGATGATAGATTTTAACCCGTTGTTCCCTCCGGCAGAACCGTTACTACGAAAGCGGATGGTACCGAAATCAATATTAAAATCGTCACAAACTACTAGAATGTCGGCTGGTTTGATTTTATAAAAATGCATAAAATCGCGTACGGCGAAACCAGAGTCGTTATAAAAAGTTTGGGGTTTGATAAAAATGCGCTGGCCTTCTTTTAGCCAGATGGCATTAAATTTTGGTTTAGACTCCCATTCTAATTGATGAATCTTCGTATAAAAATCCAGCGCTAGAAAGCCAAAATTATGACGAGTAAAGTTATATTTGTCGCCAGGATTGCCTAAACCAATGATTAATTTCATGGTGCAATTATAGCATAGAAAAGCCCCACTCTTGTGGGGCTTGGGGCGAGCAAGCGAATGCTTACTCAGAAGTAGGTGATTTCGTACGAGTTTCTTTCTGACGCTGAGCAATCATACGAACCAGTGGATGTCTAACAACTTCGTCTTCTGTGAAAGTGACCTGTGCCACCATCGGACTATCCATAACCTGACGGCGCGCGTAAATCAGACCGTTGTTTTCACGATCAAGGTATGCGGCATGTATCTGTTCGATATCACCAGTGATGATGATTTTGCCGGCTTCTCCAAGACGTTTGAGTAGCGTGTCTGCCTGCGTGCGGTTTTGGTCCTGAAATTCGTCGTAGATAGCGAGTTCGGAAGAAAAGTCACGTCCACGTGCATAAGCGATGGGAATGTTATCAAACCAGTTATTCCAAATCAGATTGACTTTGTCAGAGAGCCTAGCTTTAACAGATTTTTGTTCAGGCTTTTGGTCTGGCTTTTGGTCTTCATCTTTGGAATCGGTCCCGTATTTACGGATTTTTTCCATCTGGCGCTTGATGTCGCGGTCCTCATGCATGAGATAGTTGCGTAACGCGTTTTTGATTGGCTGAACGTTCGGATCAAGTTTTTCGTCGAGGTCTCCGGGTAAGAAACCTACACCGTCATCTTCTACGCGGCACGGCACAACTGTAACGCCAATGTAGTCACCGTTTTTGCAAGCGGTATAACCATAGATGGCGGCCATATAAGTTTTGCCAGAGCCGGCAGGGCCGGTGCAGATAACGAGGGCGATGTCTGGGTCCATGAGCGCCTCGGCATAAATAGCCTGGCCAGGATTTTTGAGTTGTCCTGGATACTGGCGAATATACCTTAGTGCCACAATGGCTTCGGCATCTTTGTCGTAACGTCCGACATTGACGAAAAAGACTCTCTCTTCGGTCGAGTCAATGTTGACTGGTTCGGATGGCTTCATGATCAGAAATTCGTTCGCGATGAGCGGGGGTTCTTTGGGCATCGCCTGAACCCAGTCCTCGAGCGGAATTTGCTTGTCACAGAGAAACTTCAGATACAAATCTTTAGGAACAACTACGTCACGGCGTCCACTATAAGGCGTCGGATACTTGTAGCCGTAACGGCTAGACTTCAGTCCACGTACTGCGGCGCGAATTGCAAGACCGTTGTCATTAGTCAGCAAGATTACTTCACTGTCGACGCGTTCTTTGGCGGCGAGAGCGGTAAGTATAATCTGACCGTCCATGTCGTCGGCCGAGGGGCGAAACTGCATGGTTTTAGAAAAGTCGTTTTCGATGGGAAAGATGGAAAATCTTTGAGCGCCATTATGGATGACCAATGGATTTTTTAGCTTATAGGTCTCGTCCATTGTACGTCCAGAGTTTTCAACTAACTTACGAATACGCCTCAACGCAATACGTGCAGCTCTGCCACGGTCCGTTCTTTCCTTTTTAAAACTAGAAAGTTCACGAACCACTGCAGTGGGTATGACGATATGTGCTCCAGAAAGATCGATAGTCGGTTCCTCGGGCTGAAATTCGGCTCCATTGGGGATGATGTCGGTGTAATCAACCACAATGTTGGTATCAATGACGTACGTTCGGTTCTCGTTACTCATGAAATACCTCCTCCTTCTATGTAAAAAGTGCAAGAGGGACTACTATAAAAAAAGTAGTGCTCCCACTTGCTAAAATTGTAACATAAAAAATTAAAAAGAAACAGCGAGAAAATAGATAGTTTTAGTTATCGTTGGATTTTTTGTCGTCACGAAATGAAAAGCAAATTGGAGTACCAACAAATGGATATTGTTCGCGAATTTGATGCTCGAGATAGCGTTTCCAAGACCAATGCAATAGTCCTAAATCGTGTCCATGGACCACAAACCAAGG
>JAFROU010000039.1 GCA_017429465.1 Candidatus Saccharimonadota bacterium | reverse complement strand
GGCGGAAATTTTTGTTATTTTCATTTTGAAACGCTCCCTATTAAATAGGTTAAATTTATATTTTTGTTAAATATGACCTTTTAACATTTCTATTGTAATAGAACAAAAAGAGCGTGTCAATAGTTTTTATGCTTTTTTAATAAAAAATAGCCCCGAAGGGCTATTTTTTTGTTTAGATCTGACAATTATTAGTGAATTGCACCAGTCCAAGTGATGGTGCCAGTGTAGGATCCGGCTGCTTGGCTCGGAGAAGCGGTTACGCCGATAGTAAACTCGGTTTCGACGCCAGTTGTGTCAGTTGCCACGCTAGAGGATTTAACAAGCGTAGGAGATGTTGATAGCGCAGTGTAACCAGTAAGATCGCCACCACTAAGAGCCCAAGCAGAAGTACCTACAGACGGTACACCAGCATCAATTTCGTTAGAACCACTCTTAAGAGCTGGGCCACCGGTATGAGAAGTCTGGGCACTGAGTACCCAACCGGTTGCGTGGTTGGTAGTGACCGTTACATGTGGTTTCATGGTTGCATTAATTGCAGCGTTGTTCGTAACCGAAGTGTTGACGGTCGCATCAGCAGTGACAGAGAAAGTCTCGTTGATTGACACCGTAATATCAGTCGTAGCACTATAGGTATTATCAGCATAAGAAGCTAATGGCAAAGCAGCTACTCCTAGAGCGGCGGCAACACCAAAAACTGCCATTATTTTTGTTGATTTGGACATAGGTTTTCCTTTCTATGTATATATTTATATTTATTTTTAATTTTTATGTTAAATATGACCTTTAACATCCTAATTATACACCGAGTCGCCGATAAAGTCAATAGTTTTTATGCTTATTAACCTGTGTTAATTACTAGTAGCAACGCATCTAACACTATAGCCGAAGAATTTATTCCAGCCAGTTACTTCGACATTGGTTCCGCCTAGGACCATCACATAACCTTGAGGTTGATTCTTTGCGGTTGAGGACCAATAATAGCCAACTACGCCTTTGATCGACTCGCCACTTAAGTATTGGCCAGATTTTACTAGATATATAGGAGCGTTAGCCGCAATGTCAGCCCCGCCCGTGTAGTTTAATTTATACGAATCAACCAACGTCCTTTGTTCGGCTCTGCTTGGCAGATTCCAACCCTTTGGGCAAATACTATCTTGGGCGACGGCGTTTTCTTCGAGTGAGGCAGTACCAGTTCCGGCCGTAGCGGTATACCAGTTATAGTAATTACCGTAATATGTTTCGGCATTCTGATAAATATGAAGGGTATCGACATTTTGACTCCAATCCGTGCTGCCAGTATTTTGAGCGGCTGGGATAGTAAAGTTTGAGGAGACATCTGAATTTGCTGGGGTAAGCGTTATAGATGAAGATCCGCCTAATGCAAGATTCTGCGTCATCCAGCACCTTCCATCTGCTAATTTAGCAATGGTATAGGTTTTAGTGTCACGCGTATCGGTTAGAGACTTCATTTGGACGCCATAGACTTTGGACATATCTGGAATGATCTCTGTCTTAGTATCTTGTCCAACCGTAAAGCTGTATTCTTCACCAAGCGAGATATCCCACTTAGTTGGGGTCGTGACGGCATCACAAATCGAGTCAGTCATATCTTGCATCGTAGTGAGGCTGGATGGGAAGCCGACCACGGCTTGCCAGACTGCGTAAAGGGTTACGTCGTGACTGGCGTTTCTGGCGACGAATTCACCACCTGGGACAGCTTCTGGTTCGACGGCGTTTGGGTTAGTAGCCCAACCGCGGAAGCTATAATTCTCGCGATATGGGATGACTGCTTCTTGAAGGTTGGTAAAGGTGTAGGTTCTGGCAGAAGTTTCTTCAGAGCTTGGCTCGTCGGCCGGAGTTTCTCCTTCACCGCCATTGTTATTATATTTCAGGGTGTAGACCACAATCATATCCCACTTAGCGTAAAGGGTGAGGTCGGCATTATCACTATAGGTGGTGCCTGGGTCGTAATCCACGCCGGTACCATCTGAACTGGTGTTCCAGGTGTTAAAGACACCATTTTCGTTGACACAGCCGCCGGCATTTGGATCGTTATCAGCAATCACGATAGATTCGTTGGTGACCTTAAACTGAGCTGGGACACCGCCGCTACCACCGTTACAGTTATAGGTAATATTATATTCAACCACATTAGTCTTTACTTTAAGGTAGAGTGGAGAGTTGTTGATAGTGTAGGTGTCGCTCTCAAGAGGGTGAAAGTCGTTAGAATTGTTGGTGGTAGAATAGGTGATTTCTGGAGCGTCGTAACCCGTGTCAACCGTAGCAGTGATTCTAAGAACGTCACCATGGTAGACGACGGTTGGTGGGACAATCACACCAGTAGAAGCATTGCCGTATGGCGATTCAAGACGTTCAATCGTGAGATGAGTGTAGGTGCCAACTGTGGCTTTTAATGGGTAGCCAATGATGCCCCATTTAGCATAGAGAGTAAGTTCTGCATTTTCGGTATAGCTACTGCCTGCGCTGTAACTATCACCACTACCGTCGGCGGCGGTATTCCATTCAAGGAACGAGTATCCTGGGTTAGAACAGACTGTTTCGGCATAGAGGTTGACCGGTTGGTTGTGTTCCTTCACCTGGACTTCTGGGTTGCCCGTGGCGCCATTACAACTGTAGGTAATATTATAGGTGATGGTACTTGCGGTGGCGCGAACAGATATATCTCTTTCCACAGTTAGGAGTTCCCCGCTAGTGAAGGATTCGCCGTTAACGGTATGAAGCACAATATTATAACTTTCAACTGGCGTAAAGGTAATCTGAATAACATCGTGATAGTAAAGTTTGTCACCATTAGTAAGCGGGCCAGTTGAGGCGTTGCCATATGGAGAGGAAGTACGGGTAACGCCAATCGTTACGCCATTACCAGCAGAAGTGGTAAGGCGAAAGTCTTGGACATTGGCACTAGAAACGATGGTGGTGTTACCAACAACGGTGTAGGTGCCTTCAGCAGCGACTTCGCCATTGATCTTAATAATTGGGGTGCTAAAGCCAATTGGGGAGGTAGCTGCGATGCTTAAAGTATCCCCGTGGAGAATAGTGTCGCCGCTGGCGAGAATGCCAAGGTTGCCACCACGTGGGGAGGCAGTACGAGTAACAGTAAGGGTAGTATCATTTTGAGTTTGGAGAGTAAGAGTATATGGCAGGTAGTTGGCAATAGCGGTGTAGGTTACTGAGCCAAGATAGGTACCAAGTGTGGCATCGGCACTAACTTTAAAGCCGTAGGTCACGTTAATGGAATCGCCAGCTGGAGTGGCTGAGCCAGAAGCTTCACGTAGTTGATGACCATCTTCGGTGGTCGGGACAGCAATCCAAACGCTATCTGATGCGGATGGATTATTACTGCTAATTGTGTAGCCCCAGGCATTGTCTTCAAGAACACCTGGAACGCTTCTTGAACCATCGGTTGGCAGTAGGAAGTGTTCAGAAGTAGCATCACCATTGAGATACAAATAATTGCCGCCTGAGCCGGTGCGGGAGGAAGTCATATATAAATCGTAGCCATTATTTGTGGCGCCGTTTACAGAAACGTGGTCGGTGGTGTAGATAAAGGCACCGAGTGTTTCGTCTAGTACGGCATTAAGTGGTAACGAGCCGCCAGTGGTAATACCAATTTTATCATCTTGGTTAAAGGCATCAGCTTTGGCTGGTTGGGCTGGTTGGAACATAGACATAGCAAGACCAGCAGTAAGGAGACCAACGAGCGCCAAGGTGGCACGTGGGCCAGCCTTTTTAACGCTATCAGAAACGGCTTCACTAACTGGCTTACGATCAAGTGTATAAACTTTATTTTCAGCTTGCTTTAGGTCTTTTTGTTGACGACGACGATGCAGATAAAAGAACACGAACGCTACTACCGCCGCTAACACAACTGCAAGAATAATTGCGATAATAGAAAGGCTAATCCCAGAATCGGACACAGACGCAAAACCGGTGTCAGGGACCGGAATCTGCTCAGACGGGTCAGAGCCCGGTGCGAGCACATTCAACCGAAGCTCGGTGGTTTCGGCGAAGACTGATTTAGAAGCTACCAAAGATAAAAAGAAGGTAGCAAAAACGACCTTTAGGGTGGATTTCAATGATGAAATCCGGTTGGAGTGTGGAGATTTCCGGAACATTTTGATCCTTTTTGTTTTAGTTTTTGCGTTGTGTTTAATGTATATTTTAGACCTTATACAGGAATTATTATACATAAGCAAGATAAAAAAGTCAAGAGTTTTTGTTTTATTTTTCTCACATATATGATATATAATTATTTGCATAAAGGAGTTATTAATGAAAAAAATAAAATTAGCTGTGGGCACCATTTTACTTGCACTTGGTCTAATGGTTTCACCTGTGGCTGTAGCAGTAGGTCAAACGTTTGAGAAGCTTAACTTCCAGATCGATTACGCACCCGATAAGACGTTCGCGGATTCCGATTTTGCGGTACTAGCATCAGTAGAAGAGACGCCAGAAAAGATGGAAAATCGCACGGATGAATTTAATATTGAAGATTACGTCTGGTCGCTTTGCAAGGATGATGAATGTGCTGACTTCGAAGATTTAAGAAGCGATGCAAAATTTGAAGAAAACAAGAATTATGTCATACGTATCACCATTTCGGCGCTGAATGGTTCGGAAATTGATATCTGGAGTCCTAAAGATGTCATGATTAACGGCATCACTGTTGAAGAGATGCGTGGTGAAACAAATAATGATGGTGCCAAATTAGTGGTAAAAGCCAAGGTACTAAATGTACCAGTTCAGACTGCTCTCGTCGATGATGACGATCCTGCTCCAGCAAAAGGAACCGATGCTACACTGCGTGGATGTTTCCTTGGTCTTCCCCTTTGTTGCGTAAATCTAGTTGGCATTTCGGCTTGCGCTTGGATTCTGATTGGTGTAGTTCTAATTGCCGCTGCAACCGTGGTTATTACCGTTGCCAGAAGAAAGAAAGCTCGCACCAAAAACAGCGAAACTAAAACCGAAGATTAATTATTCTTAATTCTGATTCTTTGATTTAGAAATAGCATTACTCGAGATAAACCATAGCAGCCGCCAATGATAACGGCGAGCCAAGCAATGGTGGCCCAAATTGGTTGATTATAAACCATCAGAAATGGATATGGGCCATCAAAAAGTTTGAGGATGTTAAGTGGGATAAAGACTGCTGCGTAGAGCAAGGTAAAAGACATCGCATAGAGCGATTCTAGGTTAGCGGTGGAATGATATTTTCTAAGTGTAATAAAGCTGAAGGTGGCGAGGATTGGGCAGATAGTGTGAAGAAAGAGTTGAACGCCGCCAAACATTAGGAAGAAAAAGCCAAGACTAGTGGTCCAAGTGAGGACCGTGAGCGTGACGATAAAAGTTACCGCCACCGAAAGTGTAGTCATAAAACGGAGTCGCTGCAGCCAAACTGGGTTAGTATTTTTGGCGCCTTTTAGAGCTCGGACAAGATAAACACTGTCAATAATAGCGACGATTAGAAGCAGCGCATTACTGATCATTGTGTACATAATGTATGAGCTAATCGAAAAGTGGACAAAATGGGCATAAAGTTCACAAATAATGATAATGATATTAATGACTAGGGCTGCAGTGAGGCGTTTTTTACGAGATAACTTCTTCATAAGCATATTATACATAAAAATTTTTATACTAACAATTACGTCAAAAATGCAAGGTTTAAGCCAGAAAAAAACCATAATTTCAATGTTGACGCTCAAAATAAGCTCGAGTACAATGAAACTATATAAGAGTGGAGTTAAAATTATGCGACGACGACGTCAAAGAAGTCTCAGCTTCTTTACTATGAGGGCGGTGCCTCTAGTAATGATAGCTATACTATTATTAAACTATTTTGTTGCCCTAACACCGCGAGCAACAGGCGTGAGTTACGACCTATATCATTATATGGCCTCGATTCAACACGCTTCTATACAGAGTCCAGCAGACACAATTACCTGGAAAACCGGTCAAGGCTCTGGTACAGCCGAAGATCCTTACACCGTAACCTCATGGCAAGATTTTGTGGACTTTATCGAGCTACGCCGTAATGCTACCAAAAATGATGGCACTTTGAAGGGCCTTTATTTTGTACAAACGGCAGACATCGACTTTCCAGAAAACGGTACGCCAATTACTCCTTTGACTGGTGATAATGGCTTCCGTGGTTCATATGATGGAAATGGCCACGTTATTCGTAACATCGAGATTTCTTATACTGGCTCAAAAGCTTCTGGTCTATTCGGGCGCTTATATGGCGAAATTAGGAACCTTGGTTTTGAAGGTGGAACCTTTACCGTTGTAACAAGTGCCGACTGCGCAGGTTCGCTTGTGACTAACATCGATGGCACCGGTTATTTATACAATGTCTATTCTACGATTGATATTGATGCCACATCTAGTGGTTCCGTTTTCTACCCAGGCGGCATCGCTGGTTATGCGTCTGGTGCGATGGAAAATGTTTACTACGGTGGTACCATTAATGTCACCGATATTTATACAGGCGGTGCCACGATCAAGACTTTTGGTCTGGCCCGTACTCCAGATTCAGCAAGCAGTACTACGAGTCTAAAAATTTATAGCAGCTTTACCCTTGAATCTGTTGCTAATAATATCGACTACAACTTCCAAAACAGAGATGGTACGTTTGAGTTCAATAATGAACAAAAAAATACCGCTCCAACCGCTTTTTACTCCGCTGAAGAAATCATTTATCGCATGAATCTCTTCCTCTTGAATGATCGATACTTAAATCCTACCAAGGCAAGTACCTTTACTTGGACGATGGGTGGCGACAATGCTCATCCAGTCTTAACAGGTACCCAAACCACAATTGAAGATTACCTGGAGGGTAACGGCTCAGCTGCCACGCCATATTTGATTGATAATGAGGCTGATTGGTCGTTTTTAAGATTGTATATCCTAGCCAATGCTAACAACCAAACCCCAGCCACACTAACTGGCAAGTACTTTAAACAGACTGCGGATATTAACTTCAGCCTAAATAATATTGAATATGGTTCAATGCCATTTACCGTGAAGTTTAGCGGCATCTATGATGGCGACGGCCATGCGCTAACGAACCTAAAACTCGTCGGTGGCAACGGAGCAATCTTTGGCGATGTTAAAGGCACAGTTAAAAACTTGGCAATTGTGGGTGGTAGTTTCCAAAATACGGATGGCGCCTATGCCGCAACGATTGCAAGAGCGCTTAGTGATGGTGGCGAGATTATCAACTGCTATTCTTCAATGAGTATGAATAATGGTTCAACCTCTCGCACCAGACCGCTAGCTGGCATCGTGGCTGTGGTTGAGACTACTGGTGGCACAATTAAGAATACTTACTACGCTGGCAGTATGGATACCTATACCTGTAGCGGCAACGTGGTGGCGGGTTGTACAGACCGTTATGGAATTTCCTACAACCTTAATAGCGCAACCTTAGAAAATGTTTATTATCTAAGCACTTCAGCAGATGAACCGTATTACGCTTCTACCAATCCAACTATCACCAATGTAAAGAGTGTTACGAGCGAAGAGCTCTCTGGCGCAGATTTATTAGCCGAACTAAATACTCTGGCCGAAGCTGACCAAAGTTTGAAGGTTTGGGAACTTAGAGAAGGCGCTGGCTATGAGTATCCAGTTTTTGAAGGTCAAGGCATCGCCTACGGCGTAATTAATAGTCTTACCGTAGATGGTGACGATCTGCAATCAACTGCCGACCAAATCAACTGGTACTTAGATTCAACATCTGGCGAATACTATTTATTCTTACCAAACTTTGTTGATAGAAGTAGTTTGAATTTAATCCTAGATAACACTGCTGGTAGTACCGTACAGGCATCTCTACCAGATACTACCGTACTATCCAACGACCTACAGAGTGGCCCAACCGATATCTTTGAAAACGACCAAGTGATTTTGAAGACACTCGTAAATAATGCCGAAACTAGTTCGTATGTGGTAAACGTGATGCAATCGACTCTCGCATCAGTTCACTTAACGGTTGATGGCACTAATGCCGAAGATCCTACTCAGAGTATTAGCGCTGAAGCGGCTTTTGCCCTAATTAACGGTAGCTCTAACCACAGCGTGGCTTATCCAGGCGCAATGACAACCTACGACACCAGCAAAACCAAAAACACCGTGAGTATGAAAGAAATCAAAGGCCGTGGCAACAGCTCTTGGAACAAACCAAAGAAACCATACCAGATGAAGTTTGCTAGCAAGCTATCGATGTTTGGTATGACCCCATCTAAGAAGTGGCTACTCATCACAAACCACATGGATGGTTCCCTGGCACGCAACTTTACATTCTTCACGATGGCGGAACATCTCAACTTTGAATATCAAATTGAACACACGCCGGCTGATCTCTATGTGAACAATAATTACATTGGTTCTTACTGGGTGACAAATAAAGTTGAAGTTGCCTCAAACAGCGTTAATATCGGTGACGAAGATTATCTCTTAGAGCTTGATAACTACAAAGATAACTCTGGCGAAGATATTCAGGTGGAGACGGCTAATGGGGCACTTATTACCATTAAAAATCCAGACCTAGAAGATGCTGATGCCGCTACCATTAGTGCCGTAAAGGCAGACGTAAAACAACAAATCGAACATCTCGAAACGATTTTTGCCGATGATAGTTTAACTCTAGCCGACCTTGAAGAATACGCTGATATGGAAAGCTTCGCTAAATTCTACTGGATACAAGAGCTTTCAGCTAACGTTGATGCTATGCGCGGCAGTGCCTACTTATATTACAAAGATGGCAAGTTCCACATGGGACCAATTTGGGATTACGATTACGTCCTTAACCGACACTATTCTTGGTCTAATTTGCAAGAATACTTCATCCTAGGTAATGCTACTCAGCGGGCAAAGACTTACTTTGAGGATTGGTACGATGGTTTGATGCGAAAGCAAGAATTCTCTGACCTAGTTGATAAAGTCTTCCTCGAAAACCGCGACTATCTAGTAACGACTTTACCGAGCGAGATCACCGCCTACACTAATTTGATTTATTCTAGTGGCAAGATGAACGAAGTCAGATGGCCATATTCCGCACAAGGTAGTGCAACTTATGTTGGTTCAAATTACGAAGATGGCGTAGCGAAGTTACTGGCCGCCTACAACAAGAGGTTAGCTTGGTACGATAACGAGTATCGTGACTTAAATCTTGCAAAAGTGCAATACACTTACACGGACTTAAGTGGTACCGACCATGTGGAAACCCAAAACATTTCTGGAGATAGTATCGCAATTACTCTACCAAATACGACGGATGTGGCAGAGCCAGTGACGGTAGTTGGTGTGTTGCCAAATGATACTACCAGAAGTATTAGACTGGTGAGTGGCGAGACTTCATCAACGGGTGAAGTAACGCTAGCGAATCGGGCTTACACTGGTGATTTACGCGTTGAAAATACTATCGGCGTGCAAATCGATAAGACGGTTAACGCGAATAAATATAGTCTAGCTATTACCGCTACGGCTCCAGTCTTAACCAGTATCGAAGTGACGACTCTACCAACCAAGACCACTTACTACGAAGGCGAGAGCTTCGATAAGACCGGCATAGTGGTGACGGCACATTACGACAATAATGTGTCTGAAGCAGTGGAAGATTACACGGTTGATACCGCTGCGCTCGCAGCTAATACTACAGAAGTAACGGTAACTTATAACGACAAAACTACGACCGTACCAATCACCATGGTTGCGCTAGAATCGATTGAAGTAACAACCCAACCAACCAAGACAGTTTATCTAGAAGGTGAATCCTTCGATAAAACCGGTATGGTAGTGACGGCACATTATAACGATGAAACTTCAGCCACAATTGATAATTACACCGTTGACGACTCGGCGCTGGTTTCTGGTACGACTTCAGTGACCGTAAGTTATATGGGCAAAGACACTACAGTGGCGATTACCGTAAGAGCACTTAGCTCGATTGAAGTAACCACTCCACCAACTAAGACAGTTTACCTGGTGGGTGAACACTTCGATAAAACCGGTATGGTGGTGACGGCTCACTACGACAATAATGATACTGAAACGGTAGAAGATTATACCTTTGAAGATGCTGCACTAGCGGCCGGCACTACAAGTGTGACGGTTAGCTACGGTGGCAAGACTACAACTACACCGATAACGGTAAGGGAGCTAGAGTCGATCGAGGTAACCACTCCACCAACTAAGACGGTTTACAACGAAGGTGAGCACTTCGATAAAACCGGCATGGTGGTGACGGCTCACTACGACAATAATGATACTGAAACGGTAGAAGACTTTACCTTTGAAGATACTG
>JAFROU010000038.1 GCA_017429465.1 Candidatus Saccharimonadota bacterium | reverse complement strand
GATTACTTTGCGAAGAAAAAAACCAAGAAATCCAAGAAAACTCCGGCTAATTCAATCGCAGAGATGTACTGGGATTGTTTTAAAGCGATACTCGACGCTTGTGGTAAAACCAACTATTACGGAAAAACCTTCCGCTATCTCCAAGATAATCACCCAAAAAGTCAGCAGGTTGCTGACGAATACGAGCACAATCTGAGATACTACGAAGAAAAGTACCGTTACTGGTGGCAGGCAGCCAAACAGGCCTATGATGATTTTGAGGAAGCTGCCTTGAGTTTGAATAAGACTCTTGGACCAGTAAAAAAAATCGCCTGTCTGAAGTCTGTGCTGGACAATGATCGTCGCGAATACTATCGTAACCTCATGAGCCGCTGCAAGAGAGACAAAGTCGTCCTTTCGCTAACAGAAATCGAGCAGAGATACCAAGATCTCCAAAGAAAACGCGCTGCAAAGCATAACAAGACATAATCAAGAAAGGCCCCACTTGGGGCCTTTTTCTTGTCAAAACCGAAATTTTAATGTAAAATAGAACAGTTATTAATTAAAGGAGAATTATGCTAGCGATTCGTTTACAGCGTAATGGTCGTACACACTCACCTGTGTATCGAATAGTCGTCCAAGAAGCGCAGCGCCACCCTCTTTCGGGTCGTGTTGTGGCAGAGGTCGGCAACTACAACCCAGCCACCAAGGCCCTCGTCATGGACAAAGAAAAGGTGGAAACCTATCTTAAAAACGGTGCTCAACCATCCAGCCGTGTCGCCCTAATCTTAAAGAAGAACGGCGTCAAATTACCAAAATGGTACAAGGCTCCGACCAAGAAAAATGTCAAAGCTAAACATGCTGACAAACTTCGTAAAAATCAGCCAAAAGAGGCGCCAGTAGCCGCCGAAGCTGCTCCAGCCGAAGAACCGGCTTCAGCCGAAGAAGCTACTCCAGCCGAACCAGCTGCCGAAGCTTAAAATTAAGAGGAGAAAGGATTAAACAAGACTTTCTCCTTTTTTTTGTGCGCTTTTTATCAAAAAAATGGCAAAAATGTCCTATTTTTTACTAGTATTTACAATACTAGTTATGCTATAATAAAACAGAAGTATTTTAAAGTGGAGTTAATACAGATGAGACTGGGCGCAAGCCAAGTTCTGGAGTTGCACAAGAAAACATTTAAAATGCTTGTCGGCCTCATTTTGATTGCAGGACTGTTTTTGGTGCCCGCAATCATAAATGCATCGATCGGTGACGGCGTAGTTTTTGCTGCGCCGATTATGAATGCTCCGGGAGAACCGGCAACACTTAGTTTAACGGGCGGCGAAAACATTAATATCACCCCAACTCCAGGTGGCGAGTTGGCGATTGGTCTGACTAACTTCACCATCAACACCACCAACTACACCGGCTACAACTTAACAATGACGGCCAGTACCACTAATACTGATCTTATTAATGGCTCAAATAGTAGTTACAACATACCAACCTTTAATAATTCCTCCTACTATAAGCAAAATTTTCCAGCCGGCTACTGGGCATACTCCATCGATAATAATCTATTCACCTCAATTCCAGCTGAAAATGGAGTAGCGGCGCGCCTCAAGAATTCTGATGTTGCCGTAGAAGACGATAGCGCTACCCTATATGTCGGTGTTAGAATTACGAGATTACAAATGGCTGCAGTTTACTCAAACGTTCTAGTTGTTTCTGCTGTTGCTAATCCAATTACCTATGACATAGTCTACGACGCTAATGCCAACGAAGGCGAAACTATCGGCAACATGCCAAGCAGTATCAGTACTACCACACCAAATAGCTACATCACTATCAGCAATAAAGTACCGACTCGTACAGGCTACACCTTTGCTGGCTGGAGCGAAGATGCAAACTCACTGCAAGGAGAAATTGCGGCTGGCTCTAACTATAATCTTGATGCCGAAACCGACAACGTTCTTTATCTTTACGCCATTTGGCAACCAAACAGCATCGGATATGCCACTTATTTACAGCAAATCACGCCTGCCCTCTGTAGCGCAACGGAAATCGGCATTACTTATTCTCTCAAAGATATTCGTGATGAGAACACGTATACTGTGGCTAAATTCGATGATGATCGTTGTTGGATGACTCAGAATCTACGATTAGACCTAGTTCAAGGCCAAAGGCTTACGTCTGACACGACGGATTTAGTAACAAAAGAGTATTACACAGTACTAAGTACCACTAGGACATCAGAAGACCCAACAATCGACTGGGGAGTTAATAATGACGAAGAAGCGGCCACTAAACAGTATTCGCTAGAAGGAGATGATGGACCGATTGGTAACTACTACTCCTGGTATACTGCCACCGCCGGCTCTGGTAAATACAGCACGTCTAATGATGATTTGCTAACAGCCGACTCAATTTGCCCTAAGGGTTGGCAACTTCCAAGCGCGGACACCTACTCTACCTTTATTACGAGTAATAATCTCTCAACAGCAACTGACGCCATCAATAATGAACTATTAAATCTTAGCATCCTTCCAGGCTACTATAACTCATCAGATGCTAGTATCAATTCAATCGAAGAATGGTATTTGTCTTGGACTTCGCAAGTCTATGCGGATAATTCAGCTCGTGCTCGATTGTTTAGCATCAGCATTCAGGACGGCATAGATGTAATTGGTACTACTCATGCCGGCAAAACGGTTGGCGCTGTTATACGTTGCGTTGCTAGAAAAAGCGAAACATACATACTAAGCTATAACAGTAATGACGGCCAAGATATCGTCACCTATGATGAATCAAGCTCGACAGCGGATGGCTACTATGACTTTACGATTACAGATGATGTGCCAACCGCTCCATCTAATCACCCAGACTATACTTTTCTTGGTTGGGGGACTTCAGCTAATCAAGAAAAAGGCCCGTTCTATCATGCAGGGGACACCTTCACATCCACAACTCCAGGCGAAGTAAAACTATATGCTATTTGGGAAAAGACCTTCTACCTGTTTTATGATGCCAATGGTGGAACTAGCGCGCCAAGCAGTCAAAGCTGCCGTGGAATAAAGCATTGTATCCAGACTGTATCGAGCGATGTTCCAACTAAAGATGGCAGCGCATTCCTTGGTTGGGCAAGAAGTTCAACGGCAACAAACGCACAGTATAATGGCGGAAACGAAGTTTATCAGTCTGGGGGATCCATAATGCTTTATGCTGTGTGGGGTTCATCAACCACACCGATTAGTATCACCACGATGCAAGAAATGACGGCCGCGGTCTGTAATAGTTGGGAATATGGAAAACAATATCAACTCAGAGATACTCGAGATGGGAAATACTACTACGTATCGAAACTCGGTGATGGAAGATGTTGGATGACGCAGAATCTCGACTTAGAAGCAGAAACAACTTTAACCTTAACTTCAGATGCAAGCGATGTAGATGGAACCTATACCTTACCAGCATCCATCACGCTAGGCGATACATGGGATATGTCAGATTTAGCTGAAGATTTAATCTACTATAATCCAGGCGAAAAATACTATGTTTACTCGCGCGAGACTGATGAAACAATAGCCTACGATAGCTTAGCGAGCTGTTCTGCAGCCCATGATGCTGCAACCTGCAAGCATTATCATGTTGGTAACTATTACACCTGGGATGCAGCAACTTTTTCTAATGGTTATAACAGCAACAATCAAGCAGCTATTTCAATTTGTCCAAAAGGCTGGCAATTGCCTAGCTACTCATTCAATGGCAGTCTAAGGAACCTTGCAACAGTTTATGGCATGACTAAAGGTGACATGTTAACAATGAGCCCAGTATACCTAGCCTATGGCGGCTATATGTATCTTTCAAGAGGTCAATCTCTCATTTATGAGCCGCTAAATACTATGCAGTACCTAACAAGTCAAACGTCAACATCGTCTTCTGGAATCACTACGGTTGAACTGTTCTATGCCAATAAAACAACGGCTGGAACCGGCCTTGGAGCTAATGACAGACGTAACGGCGGCACTATTCGCTGCGTTTCAAGAACTAACACTGACTTTACCTTGAACTATGACGCTAACGGTGGTACGGGCGCACCAGCCGCCCAGACTGCTTCCTCAAGCGCTGGTCGCTACTCATTCACAGTTTCAAGCACTGAGCCAACTCGAGATGGCTATGAGTTTCTCGGCTGGTCCTTTAGTAATAATGCTTCACTTATAGCAGACTTCGTTGCGGGAGATAAGGTCCAACTTAAGTCTACCGCGCAAAGTTACACTGGCACAATCTATGCGGTGTGGGGCATCCAAGCCTATCAAAATGCTTTTGAAACTGCCTATCAAAATGCGGGTAAACAAACCTACGAAGATACTGGTCTCTACACATTACAAGATATGAATGCCTCAATTTGTGCAGCCGTGATAACGCCAGCTACTACAGATAAAGTTGTACCAAAAGTTATTCTCCTTGACACTCGTGATGAAAAAACCTACTATGTCTCTAAGTTGGCTGACGGTAACTGCTGGATGACGCAAGATCTCGGACTTAATGGTGATATCGAGCTAACGCCAAACGATTCCGACTCAAATGATAACTTTATCTTTACGGAAAAAATAATAATTGGCACGACCAGCATTACTGGTTCAGATCTGTCTGATCATAGTTATTGGTCTGATAACGAAAAAACTAATTACGTCTACAATGGCTCTTCGACCATTACCTATACTAGTTACGCCAAATGTGTGGAAGAAAAAGGCGAAGAAATCTGCCAACATACAAAGGCAGGAAACATTTATAACTCCTATACACGCACAGCTGGTTATATTAACGAAACGTCTGGAGCACTTATTGCGCCAATTTCAATTTGTCCTAAAGGTTGGCAATTGCCAGTTAGGCATATCGGAAAAGATGGAAACAATCAATATTACAAGAGCTACCAAAACCTATTATCGCCTAGCTCAGAAATTGGTTATCAAATTGAAGAAGATTCTAACTACTATCCAACAATTTTAACCAGCCCATTTTTCTTCATCCGTGCCGGTTATTACTGGAGTACTTCATTTTATTCATCCGGTTATTATGGGCTTGGCTCTGCAGATTCAAACAACGGCTCAGATTACTTTAATATTTCGAGTACCCCTCCAAATTATGAATATAGTGCATATAAAACCGTAGCATCAAGTATTCGTTGTGTAGCTAGGACTAATGCCACGCACACTATAACATATAACGCTAACGGTGGCACCGGTGCCCCTGCTTCTCAAACCTCACCAAGCACCAGTAACGGACATTATCCACTAACAATTAGCAACACGCAGCCTACAATGTCTGGCTACACTTTCGCGGGCTGGTCAGATGATATTAACAGCACTGACAATCTTTATCAACCTGGAGATACCTATGTCGCCTATGGAGACTCAAATACTTTATATGCGATGTGGGAAGGCACATATACGCTCAATTATGATGCCAATGGCGGCACAAACGCTCCAGCTGCAGATGTTACGACAGATACTGGTGGGCACACCTTTACTATTACGGAAGACGAGCCAACGCGTTCTGGATATACCTTTGTTGGTTGGAATCTAGATTCAACTTCAGAAACGCCAAACATTTATGCAAACGATGAATATAGGGCAACTGCGTCTACGACAACAATTTATGCTATCTGGGGCAAAAACACTACCATCACCACCATGCAAGAAATGACGCCTGCGATTTGTGCGTCACTTGATCTGGAGACGCCATACGCCCTCACTGATGTTCGCGACAACAAAAAATACCTCGTCTCTAGACTGAAGGCAGATTCCGAGGGTAATACATCAAGATGTTGGATGATTGAAAACCTTGATCTTGATTTAAGCACGGAACAACCACTAAACAATATAAGTTCTAACTTAGTGACAAAGACAGAGTGGACGCCAAGTGAAGACACTGGAACTAGAGACGAAGTAGTAAGCACATGGAATTGTTCGACAAGGAGTGGTTGCATGGGGCGCACTAAATCCTTTGATTATGGAAGAAAAGACTACGGCAACTATTATTCGCTTTCAACAGCATCCGCAGAAAGCATAGATTATGTCTCCGAAGAAGGTACTATTGCTGATTCTATTTGTCCAAAAGGATGGACCATTCCAACCGGAAAGGCTGATGGCGATTTTGGACTGCTATTTAATGCGTATGGTTTAACAGCCAATGCGGAAAGCTTTACAGCCATTAGCGGTAGCCCAATTAACATGCATTATGTCGGATATTTTTACAATGTCGCCGTGACGGACATCAACGGACGGTTTGAATATTGGAGTTCTACCATGACTACTTATGTTAATGACGGCACAACGAGAGGTTCTATAATATATGCTAAACCAGCGTCCTCAATTTTAGGTACAACTTATGTATCAGTACCATTTACGTCTGGTTATTCAATTCGTTGTATAGCTGAAAACAACGCGCCGAGTACTTATGTCATTAATTATGATGACAATAATGGCGGCGGCATTATTGATACTAATATATTCTTATCAGCAACTACAAATCCAATCTTTACCATTACTAGCGTGGTTCCAACAGAGCGTGAAGGTTATACCTTCCTCGGCTGGACACCGAACTCAACCTCAAGCGGACTATTCTACAACGCTGGCGATAATTATTTTGCCACTTCAAACACTATGACCATGTATGCTGTTTGGGCTAAGAATGCCCCAGTCACCTATATGCAAGATATGAGCTACTCCATATGTCAAGGATTTGATCTAAACACCCTCTATGTCTTAACAGATGAACGTGATGATAGAAAATATACGGTCGCAAGAATCAAAATGAGCTCAGACGGTACGAGTAGTTCATGCTGGATGACACAAAACCTTGATTTAGACCTAAAAACGACACCAGCCCTAACCAGCGAAACGACCGACCTAGTATCTAAGACTTATTGGTATCCAAAGAGTGCCACCCAGACTTCTACTGGAGGCACGAGCTGGTCATGTACTAGCGATGCTGCCTGTGCTAACAAAAGTCCGTCATACGATCTTCAAAACAGCAAAATGGGCAACTTGTATAGCTGGTATGCTGCGACGGCTGGTAGTGGCACCTATAGCATGTCTTCAGGTACAACAACAGATTCAATTTGTCCGAAAGGTTGGAGGCTACCAACTGGTGGTTCTGGTGGTGATTATGGAAAAATGCTATCAGCTAATAGCATTGGAAGTAGCGGTGGTAGCATCGTTACGGCCGCTCCATATAATTTTGTAAGAGCAGGTTATTACTATACAACCACCGGTTATCAGTACAGGACGAACGGGTACTACTGGTCGTCATCAGTCTACAATGCAACGAGTGTTTATATTGGATTTCGCTTATATGGTGATAATACTCATGCGACTTATAATCAATCAAATAGATATATGGGCTATTCTGTAAGATGCATCGCCCGTGAAAGTACGACCTATAATTTAACTTACAACGCCAATGGCGGCTCCGGCGCCCCATCGGCACAGTCTGG
>JAFROU010000037.1 GCA_017429465.1 Candidatus Saccharimonadota bacterium | reverse complement strand
CGGCAGTTTTTTGAGCGGGATTTAGTCCTGAAAAAATATCCATTACTTGATTCTAGCACATAGTTGATTGTGGTTGCGACTCTTTAATTTTGCTTTCTAGTTTCTGGGTTGAAGCTATAAGAAAAACGAATGGCAATTGCTGGTTGGAGCTCTTCTTTATATGTTAGTTTACCGATTGTAACGTAGGCATCAACTTTTTCGCCGTTATATAGATAGTCGGCACGGAAGCTTGAAAAACTATTTAATAGTTCTTCATTAGTCAGTTCAGTATCTTGACCGTGCATAATGAGCTTGTTGTCGTCAGCAATTGAACGGAGGTAATTGGCAATTTTTACTAGATAGGCGTGGCCCATTTCGGTATCTATTTCGTGATTAAGGAAGAAGCAGGCTCCGGTATAGTATGGGTAGTCCGTTACAGCGTACGTACCTTTATAGGACAGTTTTTTAACATCAATGCCTTTAGACGCCAATAATTCTGAGGCCGAGTCAGCAACCTCAATGTTTTTGACGGCCTCAATTTTGCTACCATCAATGGTAGGGTTGTTGATGTTTTCATCAGTCCTATCACTTACAATAGACTTTTTATACTCTTCTAGCGTCATCTCAGATTCGCCATTTTGACTTTTGTTTTTAAAATAGAAAAAACAAGCAACTCCAGCACCTAATAGCGCTACGATAATAATGGCAACTAATAATTTCTTTTTCATTATTTCTCCTTTAAATATATTATATCAAAAATGCTTATGATTTAAATACCAGTGAGAGGAGCAATATCTGCGCCCAGATGGCGTAGACGTAGAGCAAAGTCTTGATAGCCACGATTAATAGAATAGACATTACGGAGGATTGAAACACCCGGCGCAGCGAGCATACCGATAAGTACCACTACGGCTGGGCGTAGGGCTGGTGGTGCTACTAGTTCAGCTGGGCGCCAGTTAGTTGGACCCTCTACGTAAACGCGGTGTGCATCAAGCAGTTCAACTTTAGCATTTAGTTTGGTTAATTCAGTTATATAGACGGCGCGGTTTTCAAAAACCCAGTCGTGAATCAATGTACGGCCTTCTGCTACAGCCGCGATAACTGAAAAGAATGGCAAGTTATCGATATTAAGACCCGGGAATGGCATTGGGTGGATTTTATCAGTCGGAGCATGAAGTGGAGATTTTTTGATAGTCAGATCTACTAAACGCGTATGTTCATTACGCGAGAAATATTCTTTTGTCATTTCAATTTTGGCATTCATACTTTTGAGCACTTCTAGTTCGATTTCGAGAAATTCGATTGGGGCGCGCATAATCTTGATTTCTGATTTGGTGACCAGAGCAGCTGCGATAAAAGACATAGTTTCAATTGGGTCTTCAGACGGATAATAATCAACATCCTTATCGATTTTTGAACAACCGTGAACTACGAGTGTAGTTGTGCCAATACCACTAATCCTCACACCGAGCTTTTGTAAAAAGAAACAGACATCTTGCACCATGTAGTTTGGCGAAGCGCCGATAATGGTGGTCTCACCTGGGTAAAGTGCTGCTGCCATCAAAACATTTTCCGTAACCGTATCACCACGTTCTATTAGAACGATGCGTTTTGAATCAGTATCATGGAGTTTTTTCTCGTCTACCGTTGCTTGGTAAAAACCACTTTTTTGCACGGCATCGACGGATAAACCAAAGGCGCTGAGCGCACGTAGATGTGGATCAATCGTGCGGGTGCCAAGTGAACAGCCGCCGGCATAAGGCAATTCGAACTTTTTGAATTGATGCATCAAAGGGCCCATAAACATGATGATTGAGCGTGTTTTACGAGCTGCTTCAATATTTAATTCGCTTAATTTCAATTCACGTGGTGATATGATTTCAAGGTCGCGATGACGGTTTGCCCAACGGCATTTTACGCCAATTGATTCTAGAACTTCAACAATGCGAAAAACCTCTTCGATGCGCGCAACGTGATGAAGCGTAGTTTTTCCTTCGTTCAAAAGCGCAGCGCAAAGAAGGCCGACAGCAGCGTTTTTGGAAGTATTAATAGTAATTTCACCGCTCAGCTCATGTCCGCCATGGATACGAAAACTCTGCGAAACCGAATCATTTATAGAGAGGATTTGGCCGCCAAGACAACTCGAAAGTTTTTTTACCATATCTAGCGAAATATTTTGGTCGCCTTTTTCAATACGATGAATAGCCGATTGGCTAGTGCCAGCAAGTTCGGCAAGGTTAGCCTGTGTTAGGCCTTTTTCTGTACGCAAATGCGTAATAACTTCACCAATTTCTTGCTGATAAGTGCGTTTTTCGTGTGAGGTTTTCATAACCTCATTATATCACAGGATGAATAAATGCGTATTATTTTTTGCCACAAACAACATTATTGGCGTGGACCCAACCCTCGACTGAACCACCATCTAGATATTCGCCTGAGGTTGGAGCAACACGAATGATACCGCCCTTCTTGATATAGTCGTCGATTGGGTCGGTAATCAGATATTCTTGATCCATTGGACCAAAGTCGTGAGAATGAACATATTTTACCACTTCTTTTAGAAGGGCTGGCGACATAATATATTTACTAACATTAATCAGATTAGATGGGGCATCTTTTGGCTTTGGTTTTTCGACGATGCCGGTCATAACGCCGTCTTTGTCGGAAATTACACCGTATTTTTCAACCGATTCTTGCGGGACTTCAACGCCGAGAATAGCAGAATCATCATTGCCTTTGAGGGATTTTAACATCGATTCAGCAGCAGATTCACCATCTGGATTCCAGATAAAATCGTCGCCCATATAGACGAAAACTGGCTCATCAATATTAAACTCTTCTACTACCATGGCAACAGGAACGGCAGTACCATATTTATCGGATGGGTCTTGGGCAACATAATGAATCTTAACATCGTTTGGAAGCGTCTTGGCCAGAGCGAGACGATCCTCCTTGCCACGGTCGATCAGATAGCGATTAAGGGCCAAGTTATCTTGATAGAAAGCACGAACTTGGCACGGTTCAGTATTACTTACTACCATATAAATATCTTTTACGCCGGCCTTGATTAACTCTTGAACTGAATAATCTACGAGTGGGCGGTTGCCAACTGGCAACATGGATTTTTCAATAATTTTAGTAATCGGCAGGCGGCGGGTGCCCCATCCGGCTACCGGAATAATAGCTTTCGTGATCATAGTATCTTTATTATATCACACGTTGGTGTCACGCAGGGCAATCAGGGAGTTGCGCCAGATAGTTGGATGGTCTAAACCTAGAAGATCAGTAATAGTTGCGGCCATGTTGGAAAGGCCAGCGTCTGGTTGGTTGGAAGAAACGTATTTTGGACGGTTCTCGGTGTTATCGTAGAAGATACAAGGCACTGGATTAGTTGTATGGGCAGTCTTTGGATTGCCATCGGCATCCATTAGCTCTTCGGCATTGCCGTGATCAGCAGTAATAATCATCATACCACCAAGTTCGTCAACCGCCTTAGCAATGCGGGCCAGCTGAATATCTACTGCCTCAATAGCTACAATGGTAGATTCAAGTTCTGCAAAATGCCCAACCATGTCTGGGTTTGGAAAATTAACACGTATGAACTTATAATCTTTGAGATGTTTAAGTAGCTCGTCGGTAATTTCGACTGATTTCATCCACGGGCAAGTGTTAAATGGAATAGTATAAGACGGAATTTCGATGTGGTCTTCCCCACGGGCTTTTTGGTAGCTATTGCCGTTGAAGAAATAGGTAATGTGACCAAATTTAACAGTTTCCGAGATAGCGAGCTGGCTAGTATTACGTTCACCTAAGAAGGCGTGCAAAGAATTATGGACATGTACTGGCTCAATTAGTTGGTGCTCTGGTACATGAGTGTCAGTATTATATTCGGTAAGGCCAGCGAAGAAGATCTTTGGACAAGTATTGCCAGCACAGATAGTATCGGCTGGATTAGAGCGATTGAAATATGGGAAATCATTGTAAGTGAAGGCCATGGCAATCTCGATTGCTCGATCGGCACGAAAATCATAATAGATAAAGGAATCACCTTCTTTTACTTTACCAACTGGTTGATCGTTTTCATCTACAATGACAAAAGGTGGTAAGTATTGATCCTGGACAGATGAATCTTCGGAGCGCAAAGTTTGAATGGCGGTGGTGGCGTCTGTAAAATGACGGTCCGAAATGCCATGTACCATCATATCCCAGCCTCTTTTAACTACTTCCCAATCATTTTCATAACGATCAGCAACGGCAATCATACGACCACCGCCAGAGGCGATTTTATAATCGCAACCTGGGAATTGTTTAAAGAAGTTCTCAAGTAGTTGGATATACTTTGGCTCGGATTGCGGAGCAACATCACGACCGTCAAAAACGCAGTGGATGCGAATCTTTTTTACACCCATAGAATGGGCTTTTTTAATCATTTCGGCTAAATGGTTAATATCGCTATGAACTTTACCATCTGAAAAAATGCCAGAAAAATGTAGCGTAGAGTTATTCTTAAGTACATTATCAATACAAGCTTGCCAATCTTTGGATTCCCAAATCTTACCGGAAGTAAAGGCTTCATTATAGTGTGCAATACCCTGTTTAACTATTTGGCCAGCACCTAAGGCATTGTGTCCAACTTCAGAATTACCCATTGTATTTGGTTCAATACCGACTGCCTCGCCGGAAGCTAGTAGAGGAATATTGAGGTAGTTGACGATGGCGCGATCCAAAAATTCCGTGCGTGCTTGACGAACGGCATTTCCAATAGTCTCTCGTGTTAGCCCCACCCCGTCCATAACGACGAGTACGATAGGGCCATCATAGTGTAGCCCACGATCCATATACTAACATTATAACAAACTTATGCTAAAATAGCAGGGTTTTTCACATCAAAAAACCAGCCGGTATTACACGGCTGGTTTTTAGGCTTTAGAGCAGCGTAAACAGCATTAAGACTGCGATATTTGCGACTGCAATTACGACAACAACTTTGAAGGCCCACTTAAACCAAGTTGTGTACTCAACTTTAGCGAGGGCAAGACCACCCATGATAGCACCACAGGTTGGTGTAATCAAGTTGACAAGACCATTCGCAGCTACTAGCGACATAGCGGTAACTTCTGTGCTGTAGCCAAGATTGGCAGCCACTGGAGCTACGATTGGAGTAGACAAGGTGGCTAAACCAGAAGATGATGGCACCAAGATGGACAAACCTGTGTGAAGCAGGTAGTTCAATGGTACGAATGCTAATTCTGGAAGAGTTGCTAGCCAGTCGGTAGCATTGGCAATGATGTAATAATCAAGACCAGTTTCGCCCATTAGGACGCTGGCGCCACGAGCTACGGCAATGACTAAGATAACACCGACCATATCGTCGGAGCCGTCGACGAAGGCGTCGACGAAGCCATGTTCGCCCATACGGTTCACTAACGCAATAACGATTGAGATAATGAGGAACCAGAGAGCAGCTTCATAGAACCACCAATCACCAAGGGCAGCACCGGTAAGCCAACCAGTGAAGCTATAGAAGATTGGTTCTTCGAAGAATTCACCCCAAGGAATGAACCCAATGATCATCACGATGAATGTGAGAGCAAAGAGACAAAGGGTAATTTTTTGACGACGAGTAAGCACAGCTTTTTCGTCAGCACTTTCGGCATATTTACCGAATTTGCGTTCAGCAGCAGCTTGTTCACGAAGTGACAAGAAGGTTGAACCTTTATCTTTCTTTACTTTCTTTGCATAACGATAGACGAAGAAAGTAGAGATGGCATAAGTAGTAAGCCAAAGGACGACCGCAATCAAGAGAACTAGACCTTGATTGTATTCAATGCCGGCATCTTTGAGAGCGCTAAGTACTACACCGGTAGCGAATGGGTTAATTGTAGACCCAAGCACACCAGATCCAGCACCAAGAAGCACTGTGGCTGAACCTACCAATGGATCCATGCCAGCGGCGAACATAGTTGCGCCAAGAAGGACATAGAAACCGACGCTTTCCTCAAGAAAGCCATAGGTGGTACCCATGACCGAGAAGACAAACATCAAGATTGGGATGAGCCAAAGTTCTTTGCCTTTAAGTTTTTGTACTAAGACCTTAATACCGGTTTCGAGAGCCTTGGTGCGGTTGACAATTGCCAAGAAACCACCAAGAATCATCACGAAGATACAGACGTCAATAGCATCTTCAAAACCGAGGATTGGGGCCATCAAAATTTGAGAGAGTTTTGCTCCAGTCACACTGACTACTTCGCCCGAGCTAAGAGTAGCATCTGGAAGGACGTGAGACATGATGCCAAGAAGGATTATCAAAACCATGATAATCGTGTAGGCGGAGAGCATCACTTTTGTTCTTTTTCTCATTTTTTTGCCTTGTTTAAAGTTAATAATCTTGACTGCGAGCAGTCAGCAAATAGTTCTCTAGTTCTTAGACTCTACCTCCTTCTGCCCGTTATCCTTTCGCAAAGTCGCAAGCACAACGGCTTTAATTGTGTGCAACCGGTTTTCCGCTTCCTCAAATACCTTGGACTTTTCAGATTCGAACACCTCGTTCGTAACCTCCATTTCGGTTAGCCCAAACTTTTCGTGCACGTCCTGTGCAATGGTGGTATTTAAATCATGGAAGGATGGTAAACAATGTAGGAAGATGGCGTCTGGGTCAGCGTGATTCATGACATCCATCGTAACTTGATATGGCTTGAGCGCTTCAATACGTGGCCCCCAGAGTTCTGGGTCTTCACCCATTGATACCCAAACATCGGTGTAGAGGACTTTTGCACCTTTTACGGCTTCTACTGGATCGTCCGAAGTCTCAATTACTGCTCCAGTTTGTTCGGCGATCTTTTTACATTCGTCAATTAATTCTTGGTCTGGCCAATGATCTTTTGGACCGCAGGTCACAAAATGCATACCCATTTTTGCTGAAATAACCATTAAGGAATTAGCAACATTGTTTTTGGCATCACCCATAAATACCATCTTAATGCCTTCAAGGTGGCCAAATGTTTCTTCAACTGTCATGACATCAGCTAACATTTGGGTAGGATGAAACTGATTTGTGAGGCCATTCCAGACTGGTACGTCTGAATATTTTGCTAGGTCGTTAACAATTTGTTGATCAAACCCACGGTATTCAATGCCGTCATACATGCGGGATAGAACGCGAGAAGTATCAGCGATCGATTCTTTTTTGCCCATTTGTGAACCGGTTGGTCCTAGGTAAGTAACATTCATACCGAGGTCATAACAGGCTACTTCAAAGGCACAACGTGTACGAGTGCTGTCTTTTTCGAATAGCAAAGCCGCGTTTTTCCCTTGCAAATAGCGATGAGGCGTATGACTGCGCTTTTTTTCTTTTAAGTCTTTTGCTAGATCCAAAAGATAATGAATTTCTTCTGGTGTATAGTCTAGTAAACGCAGAAAATCTCTGCCATATAAATCTATCATTCTGGGTCCTCCCTCATTAATGCCATGCTCATACAGTGCGTGCCTCCGCGGCCGCGAGATAGTTCACAGCTTGGTATCTCAATCACTTTTACGCCGTGTCGACGCATAGTCTCATTTGTTACAAAATTACGATCATATCCGATAACAACGCCAGGGCGTATGCAAATGAAGTTTACACCATCGCTCCATTGTTCACGTTCAGCTGGGATACGCTTACCATTGCCACATTTAATAAGTTCAACTTTGTCGATGTGAAGATATTTTTCAAGTACTTTTGCAAGTCCTTGTTTGACTTCAATTATTTCAACCTCGCCGTTACCGGCTGGAGTAATCTCGTAAATCGTTGAAATATCCATGATGTGAGAATGAACAGCAAATTTATTGTAGTCCACGCGAGTCATTACGGTATCTAGGTGCATGAAGCTACGTTCGTCTGGAATATCAATGGCTAATACATATTTAAATGAAGTATTTTTTTCTTTAAATATTTTCTTAGCTAAAGTGGCAATCGCATCCGGTTCTGTTCGTTCGGAAATGCCAATAGCAATGACTTCTGGTGAAAGAACTTGAATATCGCCACCTTCAATACTATAGTCTTCATCACGGTTATAGTATAATTTCGTTCCTTCGTAGAACGGGTGATATTTGAATATGTATTCACCAAAAATTGTTTCGCGACAGCGAGTGACGGAGTGCATTTTATGTAAGCTAACACCATTGCCGATAGTCGCAAATGGATCGCGCGGAGCATAAAGATTTGGCAACGGATCAAGAATCATTTTGCCAATATCTCTAGTAGCATAAAAACCACTGCTATGTGATAGTTCCTTTATCTCACTGTCATCAATACCTTCAATACATTTACTGACCAAGGCTTTGTTATCTTTAATACTATTTAATAAATCAAAGCAGAGACCTGCAACTTTTGGTGAAGTAACACCGCCTTCTGCAATAAACTGTTTGATAAATTGTTTGCGTAGGTGCGGGTCGCTGTCTAGTGTTTCGGCGACAAGATCGACAAGGTAGACCACTTCAACGCCTTCTGCGCGTAACGCATTAGCAAATGCATCATGTTCTTGCTGAGCAATTTTAAGGAACGGGATATCGTCAAAAAGCAAACGTTGTAAGGTATTTGGTGTGAGATTTAGAAATTCATTGCCAGGTCGATGTAATAATATCTTTTTTAGCGGGGCGATTTCGCTAAAATTATTAATCATTTTTTTCATCGGCGATAGTTCCTCCTAGGTTATCACTTAACGTCGCGTACATCACCGCTTTAATGGTGTGCATACGGTTTTCAGCTTCATCAAATACGATTGAGCGGTCACTTTCGAATACTTCGTTAGTTACTTCCATCTCTGGAATACCAAACTTTTCGTTTACATCTCTTGCTATTGAAGTATTAAGGTCGTGGAAAGACGGTAGGGCATGCATAAACACAGCATTGTCTTGAGCTTTATTCATGAGTTCCATATTGACTTGATAAGGCTTTAGAAGATCAATACGTTCTTTCCATTTTTCTTCTGGCTCGCCCATGGACAGCCAAACGTCGGCATAAATAACGTTTGCGCGAGATACTTCTTCAATGTCGTCGGTTAGAGTAATTGTGCAGCCATTTTTCTCGGCAATCGCGCGACATTGTTCAACTAACTCGGCTTCTGGATGCAAGTCGGCCGGACCGCAGGCAATAAAGTTAACGCCCATTTTACTACTCATGGCCATTAACGAGTTGCCAGCATTATTGCGAGTGTCACCAACAAAGGCAAGGGTTAGGCCTTTTAGGTGGCCAAAATGTTCTTCCATAGTTAGAAAATCGGCCATCATTTGAGTTGGATGAAACTCGTCGGTTAGACCATTCCAAACTGGAACATCCGCATATTGTGCTAATTCTTCAACAATCTTTTGGCTGAAACCACGATATTCAATTCCGTCAAACATGCGCGCTAGTACGCGAGCGGTATCAGCAATGGATTCTTTTTTACCCATTTGTGAACCAGTCGGTCCTAGATAAGTAACGTTCATGCCCAAGTCGTAGGCGCCAACTTCAAAGGCACAACGTGTACGGGTGCTATCCTTTTCGAAAAGAATAGCAATGTTTTTGCCAAGCAAATATTGATGCGGAATACCGTTTCTTTTTAATTCCTTTAATCTTTTGGCAGTGTCAAGAATATAGCGAAGATCGTCTTCGGAGAAATCAAGGACTCTCAAGAAGTCTCGTCCGACTAAACTCATTAGACTAAATCCTCTCTAATTAGTGGCATACTCATACAACGTGGACCACCACGACCGCGAGATAATTCTGCGCCATGAAGTTCGAAGACGTTAAGTCCGGCTTCGCGAAGAATCTTATTAGTAATATCGTTACGGTCATAGACAACAACGGTACCCGGAGCGATACAAAGAGTGTTCGTGCCGTCGTTCCATTGTTCACGCTCGGCAGATACTTTGTCGCCACCGGCACATTGAATAAGTGTAATTGGACGATCAAGATATTTTTCTAGGATTTCTTGGAGCGTGCCTTTTATTTCGCGTACGTTCAAATCTTCAAAAGTATCTGGTATGTCACCTTCGGTAATTTCAAAGACTTGAAGCGTTTCGAGAATACCTGGGTGAACTGTGAATTTATCATAGTCAATTTGCGTAAATACTGTATCGAGATGCATGAAGGCACGCGATTCTGGGATATTAAAGGCCAGAATTGTGTCAATCTTGCTATGTGGGTTACGGAAAATGTTTTTAGCAAGTTGGTCGATGGCACGCGCTTCAGTACGCTGCGAAATGCCAACGGCCAGAATGTGGTCGCTAAGATTCAAAACATCACCACCTTCAATGTGGTACGGCAAATCGCGATCATAATAACGATCAACTTGGCCACGATAACCAGGGTGATAATTAAAAATGTATTCGGCATAGATAGTTTCGCGACTACGGGTAACTGAGTACATTTTGTTTAAAATAATGCCGTCGCCAGCAGATGCGAATGGATCACGCGTGAAGTAAAGGTTTGGCATTGGTTCAGCTAAGAAATCTGTTTCTTCGGTGACAAAATCCTCAAGCGTTTTTTCAACATCACGCTTGGCACGGGAAATTTCTTTAACTTGGATGCCTTCCATCGTCTTTAGAACTAAGGTCTTTTTGTCGTGAATACTTTTAAGATATTCAAAAACTAAATTGCGGTATTTTGGCGTGCGAATACCGGCTTCGTAAATAAATTGCCAGAGGAATTTATCCTCGATGCTTGGATCTTGTGAAAGTACCTCAGCCATGAGATCTTCTAGATATACTACTTCTACACCATTCTGCCTGAGAATATCAGCAAACTGATCGTGTTCTTTTTGTGCATCCTCGAGAAAAGGAATGTCATCAAAAAGAAGACGCTGCAGCGTGCTAGGTGTTAGGTTTAATAATTCCGCTCCGGGACGGTGTAACAACACCTTCTTTAAAGGAGCAATTTCACTTCTAACATTAATGGCGCCCATCTTTTTCCTTTTTATATAACCCTTTTTACACTATTTATTATATATTTATTTTATTTTAAGCACAAGTGGTTTTGACACTCTAGCACCAAAAAGGTAGGTAGGTTTTCCACAGGTATAACAGGGGTTATTTTGTAATAATTGTGCCGGATTCACCCTTAAGGGCATCGGCTAGATGGTCGATAGAGGTAATTATGCCAATATTACCGCTACTCTTTTTAGCAAAAGCAGTGGCAGCTTGGATTTTTGGTAACATCGAACCAGCTTTAAAATAGCCTGCTTTGGTATAACCTTCGGCTTCTTTTGCAGTTATGTGCTTGAGAGCTTCCTGGGTTGGCTGGTTGAAATTTATGTAGGCATAAGGCACAGCAGTCACAGAAATAAAGATGTCGGCTTCGATTAGCTCGGCAAGTTTTTCAGCAGCAAAATCCTTATCGATGACGGCGTCAATTCCCTTTAAACGGCGCAAAACTTTAGTACGCCTAACTGGAATACCGCCACCGCCAGCAGCGATAACAATGATACCAGCGTCAATTAGGTCTTTAATTTCGCGTTTTTCGACGATGTCTTGTGGTTTTGGCGATGGCACGACGCGGCGATATCCGCGGCCGGCATCCTCTTTCATAACCCAGCCACGTGCTTTAGAAACGGCAAGAGCTTGCTTAGCGGTGTAAAATTGGCCAATCGGCTTTGATGGATGGCGAAACGCAGGATCGCTTGGATCAACCACTACTTGAGTGACAACGCTTATTACTTTTTTGCGCTTTTTACGTTTAGTAAAGGCATTTGCAATGGACTGCGAAAGCCAATAGCCAATCTGACCTTCGCTCATCGCGACAGCAGTCTCAAGTGGCATAGCTGGAGCGGCTTCCGTGGCGGCCTGCTCTTCGTGTATCATAATGTTCCCAACTTGTGGGCCATTTCCGTGAGCAACAACGATTTCATATTTTTCAGATAAGTCGGCGATAACTTCGCCAACTTCGGCGGCTACCGCCTTTTGAGCTTCGGCGGTAACTTCACCCTTTTTCTGAAGAGCATTTCCACCAAGCGCAATTACAATGCGTTTCTTCATATTTTAAGTATAAGCTTAAAAGCCAGGTTTGCCAAGTAGCTTAAACATTTCTGTCTTGTAAGCTTCGACGCCTGGTTGATCGAACGGATTGACTTTGCTAAGTTTAGCGGAAACTGCGCAACCGATTTCAAAGAAGAAAATTAGGGCGCCAATTGCTTGCTCGGTAAGATTTGGCATCTCAATTTCTAGTACTGGAATGCCACCTGCTTTGTGAGCGGCAACGGTGGCATTTAATGCTTGTTCGTTGATATAATTAATGCTGCGGCCCTCAAGGTAGTCTAGCCCATCTAGATTATCAGGGGTGGCTGGGACATTAATATTCTCGGTTGCCGTTGTAATTTTTACAATTGTCTCAAAGATATTACGTCGACCATCTTGGAGGTACTGGCCAAGTGAATGTAAATCTGTAGTGTAAATTACTGATGCTGGAAAAATACCGGATTGATTCTTTCCTTCTGATTCTCCGAATAGCTGTTTCCACCATTCGTGAAGGTACAACATATCTGGCTCAAAGCTGGCCAAAATCTCGGTTTCGTGCCCGGTCTTATAGAGAGCGTGACGCACAAAACCATATTTTGCAGCAACATTTTTATCTAATGAGGCTGCTCCGCTAAGTAAAGCGTCGATGTCAACTCCGGCTACTGCGAGTGGTAGTAACCCTACAGCACTAAAGACTGAATAGCGGCCACCGATATTATCTGGTACAACAAACCTTTCGTAACCTTTAGTAATTGCTTCGTCATGAAGTGCACCGTGGTTCTCATCGGTAGTGGCATAAATACGATTATTGGCACCATTTTCGCCGTATTTTTCGATTAGTTTCTCTTTAAAAATACGGAAAGCAATTGCTGGTTCGGTGGTGGTGCCAGATTTAGAAATCACATTGATAGAGAAATCAGCATCGCCAATTTCTTTAAGCACACGATTAATCGCACTAGCACTAAGTGAATTACCAGCGAAAAGGACTTTAGTAGGGCTAGTTGGGTGTAAGGCTTCTATCACTGCACGGTGGCCAAGATAAGAACCGCCAATACCGATACAAACTAAGTATTTAGAATTAGAGTGAATACGTGCTGCGGCAGAACGAATATGAGTGAATTCGGCGTGATTTCGCTCTGTTGGCAGTGTGAACCAACCGCCCATCTTATCAGCTTTTATTTCGGCAAAGAGCTTCTCCACCAGGTCTTCTTTGATTTTGATGTCATAATCAAATTTGATCATTATGCCTCCTTTTAATAAGCGGACCAGCCAGAATCGGCCGTGATGATTGAGCCATTAAGAATGCTGGAGGCATCGGACGCAAGAAATAGAGCAACATTTGCGATTTCTTCTGGTTCACCAGTGCGTGGATTTAGATTGATGCCGGCCATAGCACGAGAAAGACCAAATTGATCTGGGTTTTTCATACTGTTTTGTGCAATTTCGGTGGAAACGCCACCTGGGCAAATGGCATTGCAGCGAATTCCGTCATTAGCATACATAAAGGCAGTATTTTTGGTGAGGCCGACGACAGCATGCTTGCTAGCAGTGTAGGCCACGCCCGCACGGCAACCAAGTAAGCCACCAAGTGAAGAGATGTTAATAATATTACCGGTCTTTTGTTCTAGCATCACTTTTAAAACCGCGCGGGAAAGCCTAGTGACACCGATGAAATTGACTGACATAACCTTCTCTAATAGTTCATCAGTAAGGCTAGCTAGCGGCACCATGTCGTCCATAATACCGGCATTATTAACCAAAATATCAATTCTCTTATATTCTTTTGTTGTATATTTCACAACATCTTCAATATCTTTAGGATTAGTAACATCGGCAACGTAAGGGATAATTTTAGTGTTTTTAGAAGCCAACTCTTCAAGACGTTCTTTACGACGAGCAAGAGCCACAACAGTAGCGCCATGCTCAGCAAATTTTAACGCCATAGCGTGACCCATTCCACTGGAGGCTCCGGTGACAATAGTAATTTTCCCTGTTAAATCTAATACATCTTTCATATTATCTCCGTTTATTTACCTAATTATAACATAGGAAAAACCCGTTTAAGTGGCTTTAGGCGCCTTTAT
>JAFROU010000036.1 GCA_017429465.1 Candidatus Saccharimonadota bacterium | reverse complement strand
CTAGAAAATCTTTAAAAAATTACAACTGAAAAATATCAACTCGGGGCATTGCGGAGGTTGCTACCGAGCATATGAGGGCGCGAGCCCCGTGAAGACGGGCGCGAGCGACCCGTCCCCGAGTGATATTATTTCAGTTGTTTTTTTATTTGATCCGTGCTATATTGTATATAGTTCAGTAAAGAGGTAATTATGCATTTCAAGACGATTTTCAAATCCCTAAAAAATAAAGATATGTTAAAGCGGGTATTAATCATACTCGGTATTGTGGCGGTTTATAGATTTTTAGCACAAGTTCCTGTGCCTATGGGGAATGCCGCCACTTTTAAAGAAGCGGTGGCTAACTTATTGGAGAAATCGGACTTTTCTAATTTCTTGAATTTAATTTCTGGTGGCGGTTTAGCATCGTTTAGTATTATTCTCGTAGGTCTTTCTCCGTATATTACTAGTTCTATAGTTGTACAACTTTTAACAAAAGCGATCCCGTCCTTAGAAGAATTATCTAATGACGGTGAAGTTGGTAGAAGGAAGATTAATCAGTGGACGAGAATGCTTACAATCCCGTTAGCCATTATTCAATCGATTGCATATATATTCATTCTTTATCAGTCAACTTTGTCGGCGAATATTGCATCGGACTTTACTCCTACTATGGGAGACTGGGCGCTATCGGTAACAGCCATGACGGCAGGCTCCGTAGTCTTAATGTGGCTTGGTGAGTTGATTACTGAACAGGGTATCGGAAATGGTATTTCTATGCTCATCTTTGCTTCGATTATTTCTCAGTTACCGACGACTATGGCGTCCCTCGGGGCATCATTATTTGATACGAGTGCTGGATCGTTGAATCTATTTGGTTGGCTAGAATTACCAGTAAATCCGACGGTCTTTTGGATTGTGCTCGGATTTTCGATTGCAATGCTCGTAGTGATTTATTTCTTAGTAAAATTAAATGAGGCGCAGAGGATAATTACTATCAACTATGCTAAGCGAGTTCACGGAAACTCATCTTATGGCGGTATTAAATCAATTTTACCTATAAAATTGATTGCCGCTGGTGTTATCCCGGTAATTTTTGCAACGGCGTTTCTATCGTTGCCGGCACTCGTTGGTCAAGTTATTACGTCTATGAACCCAGAAAATGAATTTGGAGCTAATTTAGTTTCTATCTTTTCTGCGCCTTCGGCGAATAACTTTGCTTCTATGTATCCGGACGGAATTACTGGCCAATGGTTTGTGTATCCGGCGATGTATTTTATCCTAGTGTTCATGTTTACATACTTCTATACTTCTATTATCTTTAATACTAAAGAGATTGCCGATAACTTGCAAAAACAGGGTGGCTTCATTGAGGGTGTGAGGCCGGGGATATCTACTGCCAAGTATTTAAGTAGGGTAGTTAATAGATTGGATTTGTTTGGTGCTTTAGCGCTTGGTCTTATTGCGATGTTGCCATTTATTACTGATTATATATTTATTGTGATTACTGGCGCTCCGATTGGTCTTTCAATTTCTGGTACTGGTCTTCTTATCGTCGTGACGGTGGCGTTAGAGAATCTAAGGTCGGTGGATTCTAGAGCTTTAATGATAACTTATGACGATTTTGGTGATGAGCTTGAAAATAAATAATTGGAAAAAAATTGCTAAGTGGCTGATTTGGGCGGGGCTGGTTGTATTATTTATTGTCTTTATAGCCCGAGTTGCGATTTTTGAATATGGCTATTACAACGAAAAGGATGGAAGCGAGCGAGCGATTTTAGCTTTAAAAGACGATGAAGAAGAGGAGGAATTGATTGAGGAAGAGCCTACCGAGGTGGAAATTGTAGAATATACTGTGGCTCCGGATAGACCAAGATATCTTACGATTGAAAAACTCGGAATTTATAATGCGCGAGTTTTAGCAATGGGAGTAAAGCCTACCGGTGAGCTTATGGCGCCGAACAATATTTTTGATGCCGGATGGTATGAGTCTTCCGGTAAACCTGGTCAGGGTGGCACGATGATAGTTGACGGGCATAATGGCGGACCACATGTGCACGGGATATTTAAAGATTTGCCGAATCTATCTGAGGGCGACTTAATTACCATAGAACGCGGCGATGGGGTGATATATAAATATAAGGTAGTTGAAAATAAATCGGTTCTTTTGTCTGAAGCTAATGCGTATATGTCCGTAGCGGCAAAATCTCCAGAACCAGGAAAAGAATCCATAACTATAATTACTTGCACTGGTGAATGGTCTGATGTGCAGGACACCTATCTTTCCAGGCAATTTACTAGGGCTATTTTAGTAGAATAAAAATCTTTACAAGTCTCTAGTTTCGTGATATACTTAGAAGGTAATTTATGGCTAGTCAAAAGGAAGTGATTAAACTCACAGGTAGTGTTGTTGAAGCATTGCCAAATACCCAGTTTCGGGTTGAACTCGAGAATGGTCATATTATTGTTGCCCACATGAGCGGGCGGATGCGTAAAAATTACATCCGTTTAGTTCCGGGCGACAAAGTCGAGGTTGAGTTAACCCCTTACGATCTTACAAAGGGCAGAATCAGCTTTAGGCTTAAGGATTAATATTAACCGTTGTAAAGGCGGTTTTTAGCTTTATTTAAGAAGCTAAGAGTGGTTTTTACAACTAAAAGAAAGGATGTTTTAACACATGAAAGTACGTGCAAGTGTTAAAAAAATTTCCCCTGATGACATCATAGTCCGCCGGAAGGGTGTCCTAAGAGTCATCAACAAGAAAAAACCTAAGAATAAGCAAAGGCAGGGTTAAAAAATATGGCTAGAATAGCTAGTGTTGTGATTCCTTCCGAAAAGCAGGTGTGGATTGCTCTTACTTATGTTTACGGAATTGGTCGCACAACTTCAAAGAAAATCCTTG
>JAFROU010000035.1 GCA_017429465.1 Candidatus Saccharimonadota bacterium | reverse complement strand
TAATACTTATACACTGAAGGGCTCAAAGCAACCGAAGAATAGGTTATGCTAGTATAATATGCTTGTACATTATCAATATTCGTAGATGTCCAATAATTAATACTATACCCACGATTACTAATACTACTATTATAATATGAGCCTGCAAATACAAAATTATTTGGGAAAGTTCGTAATGATCTTGAGGAAGTAGTGTTAGAACTTGTCGCCCCAATTTTAGAACCTAGATAGTAAAACCCGCCACTACGATTTCCAGTTGCCTCAGAAGCACCGCCATAAGGGATAGTCCATCCAGTTGGACACAAAGAGGTTGAGACGGAAACTAGCGAAGTATTGTCATTAATATTTGCAGTCGCAGCTGCCCAGGTATAATAATTGCCATAACTATAAATAGGAACGTTTAAATTAGTAGGGTGCTCATTATTACTACTCGCAGCAAATGAGGCAGTAAATGATGGGTTATAATCTATAGTAGTTTCGCTCGTGTGGTGAATAATATTGTAATTATTAAATCTAGGGAAACGATATCCCTGATTAGACCCAGTTATATTCGTAGTACTATATTTTGTATTAGCGGTAGTAGAGTTAGAGAAGTTTGTGTATTCACTATCAGCTAATCCAGAGAAACCAGAACCATACCCTTGAGAATAAGTCGAACTAGTTGTCGCTCCAGAGCTGATTCTTAGGTTCTCAATCATCCAGCAGTTGCCGTCGGCTAGTTTAGCCACAGCATAAACGTTATTGTCACGCCTGTCGGTTAAAGCATAGACGCTACCAGGGGTCTGAATTAAAGTACTAGAATTATAAGTCGTAGCCGTCAAAGCAGAACAACCAGTCCAACTTTGGAGATAAACAGGAGTAGAGCCAGAAGTCTCAGCCTTCATCCAAACGGCATAGAATGTAATGATTTTATTTGAATTTGCTTTATTAAGCAAATTAGAATCGACAAGTACCGCTTCGTTAGGGCCATAAACTTTAAGTGTACCAGCAGATATTTGATTATTTAATGTCGCACGATCTGTGCTACTCGACTGTGTAGTTGACCAACCTAAGAAACCATAACCAGACCTAGAATAATTTGAAGCAAATAGACCAACATAGTCATTTATGCCAATATTTGTCTGTTTAATATTAGCCATGTCACCATAGCCAGTTCCAGAATCAGCCCCATTGCCATTATAAGCAAATGAATATACCATAGTCCAGTTAGCATAAAGGGTCACTTGAGCACCCAGACTAATAGAACCTACATTATAATACGCACCGTTTAAATATGATGAACCCGTACCATCCGAAGAAGTAGTCCATTTAACAAATTTATATCCATCCCTCAAATAACCATTGGCAGTAAGCAGCCCAGAAGAGTTTTCCGGAATATAAGCTGTGGCGGTCGCGCCTGAACTAGCTCCATTACCATTAAAGTTGACCTTCAGCAGTTTTTGCCAAATCGCATAGACGGTAATAGTTTGAGAATTACTGCCAGAAAGATTATTGAGAATATCATCGTGCGTAACATATGTCGCAGATGTTGCAGATGAGCTTGTGTTCCAACCAAGAAACTTCTGGAATTCAGTAGTGGTTGGGACTTTATAAGAACCAGACACCACCTCACGGGAGCAAACCTGATTTATACTCGCGTAACTACCAGGATTGTTTGCATAATAACCAGTTGCAACTACATAATATCCGTAATACTGGTTCGAAGAATCAGAATAGAAAGCAAACGTCGCTTTATCTCCAGGAATATCCAGCGTGACATGTGTAGCATTAGCATAATCAGTTTTCCCACCACCCTGATAGGTCATTAACTGCCCGGCAGACATACTACGAGTAACACTTCCGGTATATTCACCTTGAAACACGTAAAGCATATCCCAGTTATTTTCAGTACTGTAATATATCTCAGCACGGATAAAATCAGCGCCGGCAATAGTTACTACGTCCTTTGTAGCTAGATTTGTCGCATAAGTACCACTTGCAACACCACTATCATTAATGTTAGCAGTATGTGAATAGGATGGGCTCGAAACATAATAAGGACTACATGAATTGTAATAATAAACGGTATTGGTCACAACCGAAGAGCTATTACCAAAGTATAAATTATTAGCTTGATAATTAACTCTCATCACAGCGACCTGCTCCCATTGAGCGTAAAGCGTGAATGTATTACCCGCCGTCGTAAGATTAAGAACATCATCCTCATCGCGATAACTAGTACCAGTACCGTTTGAATTGGTGTTCCAGCCGGTGAATCTGTATCCACTGTAACTTGAAACTGACCTAGTAAATAGATTCTTGCTTAGTGAGGTCGTTTGACAAACATTTATTACTTGGTCAAGCATTTCACCAGAATAAATATTTGTGTTCGGGTTGAAATGAACCAAATAAGAACTAGCGTTTGATATTATACAACGAACAGGAAGGCCATTTGACTTAGCCATAAGTTTATTAGTATAATTTACCTCTGTGGCGCCAAAATATGTATAAAATACATTAGAATTACTAGACGCAGTACTACTCCATAATTCACTATATGAACCGCGACCTTGAGTTACAGAATTAACATATGCACCAGAATAAACAAAATTATTCGGATAATTACGTAATATTGTAGAGCTACTAGCATTATTATTGATAGCACCAATGGTATAGGCAAGATAATAAAATCCGCCAACAGTATTACCGCCACCAGCACCGCCAGAAGAACCGCCATATGGAAGATGCCAGCCGGCTGGACAAATATCCCCGGCCGTTGTACCACTAGCCATGTTATATGTACCATTGCCAGCTGTAGCTGTATACCAATTATAGATAGCACCATAAGAAAACCAACGAGATGGCTGCCCGCCGCTGTTTGGACTACTGGAAGAACCTGTGACATTACCCATTCCAACAGAATAAGTGTCTTTACAGTAAGTAACACCATAATTACAAGCATCAAAGCTAGAGCTTGTTACTGCAGCAGCCTTAGTGACAAAATCAAAAGTAGGAGAATTTGTATTACTGGTCGTAATAGTCTTATTAGCTGGATCAAAACGCAAATTTTCAATCATCCAACAATTGCCATCTCCAAGTTTAGCTATAGCATACGTATGATTATCTCTTACATCAGTAAGCGCCGTAATTGCGCCTGAGCTAAGACTGCTGCAACCAATCCAAGATTGTAATGTGCCTTCAGAAGCGACCCAAACAGCATAAAGATTTAATGTGCCAGAGGATCCATATTGAGCATAAACACCTGAAGGAATAGTGATAGTAGCGTTAGGACCATAAATAGTAGAACTACCATTGACGGTTGAATTCGAGTTAAATGACCAGCCCGCAAAGCCATAGCCAGATCTACTAAAGTTTGAAGAATAAAGGTTAATAGAACTACCTTCGCTAACATTCGCATGCTGATAACCAGACATACTACCAGCCCCCCCGTTTCCGTTATAAACAATAGTAAAATTATTTGCTTGCCAGATATGATACACAGTGCGAGCTGATGTTAGTGTTGAAACGGATAATGGTATTTCAGCATTTATTGCAAAATCTTTAGACGTACCGGCCGTCCAAGAAGCTGTCGTAGCAGTGCTAGAAGAATCATATCCTAGGCAGGTAAAGCCTGTATAAGTCGTACAAGCCGGCGCAATAATAGAAACGGTCGTATTAAGAGTAGTATTACCATTATATAGAGTTCTCGTCACAACAGTAGAGGCAGACAAATCTTCACTTCCTCCATTAGCATTAAATGCCACATTAAGGGTTACTTCAACGTCTTTTTTCCAAGTAGCAACAATATTTGTGCTACCAGTAAGGTAAAGCGTAGTTTGAGGAGACAAACCAGAAGTCTCAGCAGTAGTGGAAGAGGTACCGGTGCCCACCCAACCATTAAAAGTCCAGCCGGTCAAAGTGAATCCATTATTCGGTAAATTAACACTACACGTAGTACCCTGAGTTGCGCCGTTATATACCGCAGGAACAACACATGAAACCGATGAAGTTGACCCAGTGGCACTACTAACATTCTTAAGTGGAGTGGCAGTATAAACAATGTCTGGCTTATAAGACTGGGCATATAGAGTAGTGCCGGAGGTCAAACTAACATTTGTGGCGCCAGAAGAATAGTCCGGATTATAGGTACCAGTTGAAGTAGTTGACCAACCAGCCACAGTAAAACCTGTTGGAGCATTAACAGTTGGAAGTGTCATCGACCCAGTACAAGAAGTCGGTACGGCTTCACCGTTATAGACAATTGTAGTCGTGCAAAGATCAAAACTAGTCGTAGAAGTATAAGTCGTACCATTAAGCGTAAACGAAGTATTATTGTTTGGATTAAAGGTTATCTGGTATGTCGTCGGCACTGACACCCAAACCGCATAAAGCACAAAGTCCCCATTATAGGTAGTAGTAAGATTGCTTACGGACTGACCGTCTGTATAACTACGAGTCGTCGAATTAGAAGTGATTGACCAGCCATAAAAGACTTTATTAACTGGAGCCGTGGGTGTCACCGTCCAGCCTGAACCAGTACGCGCACGTAGTGCGGCAGAAGTACCATAAGTAAATGACTGAGTACCGTAAGTGGTAGCACCATCATAAGACTTAAACGTCACAGTATAAGGGTTAGCCGCAGCGTCAGCGTTGACGGTATAAGTTCCACCATTAGTAGTAAATGATTTACCGGTAGAATAAGTATCATCCGACCCAGTAAACCAACCAGACCAAGCAGAGAAAGTATATCCAGCGGGCACATCAGCCCTAAAGTAATAAGTAGTGTTAGAGGCTGCAGTAAAACCAGAAGTTGTTAATTCGGTATTAATAGCATCAACGCTAGTCCCGTAATACACCTTGGTGACATTAACTTTAGTCCCAAGCTTAACAGTTGCAGTATTCCTCTGCCACATCGCATTAAGCGTTAGTGACGGAGAAGTATAAGAAAGCGTAACGGAAGCACCTGAAGAATAAGACGAGCCAGAACAACTTGGAGCAGAAGTCCCATTATTTCCGCTAATCGTGCTCGAACACCAGCCCTTAAAGGTATATCCGGTCTTTGTCGGGTTAGAGGAAGGAATAGTAAAGGTATGAGATTCTGCATTAGACGAAACAGTTTGAGTAGCTGGATTATTAGAACCGCCATTAGCGTTGAAAGATAGTGTGTAATTAATTGGGTTAGCCACCGCTGTCACCGTAAAACTATTAGTATAATTACCCGATGGCTGCGTATTCGCCACCTTAGCACCTACATATAGTTCATAAGAATTGGCCATAGTATTGGAAACAGTAGTAGAAGCAAGAACATCGCCAGAACCAGATTTACTAGGGGCAGGCTTGAATGTATTGTTATCTAACGAATACCCCCATCTGCCTATAGGGAAGTTATTGGAAGAACTATTGGCAGTAAGAGTTGGAATTGTATTCGACCCCGAAATAAGATTAGTGTTAGTTCCAGATGTTGCGAGAGTAAGAGTATATCCAGTTGGATTGGTGGTAGTAACCGAAATAGTTGTATTACCAGTTTTTAAAATATTGAATTCATTAAGATTAATCTGTACAGAAATAGTACTAGAACTAAGAGACAGGGAAGGAGTATTTGCTGCGGCAAACGCGGTCTTATCAAATGCAAAAAACGCGACAAAAAGCCACGTTAGAAACAGTATATTTTTTATCTGTTTTATTCTTGTTTGCATATGACCTATTTTTTGGTTTGTTCCACAGCACCTCCCAAAAAGGTGCCTACCTCAATTCTACAGAATATATATAAAAAGCACAAGGGCTTTTTACGACATAATCATAAAAAACCGCCCCTAATGGGGCGGCCAAATTAGAAGCCAACCTACGGAAAAACCGTAAGTTGGAAAAATGAATAGGAGCCCCAAATGAGCGAACCCGAATGGGGCTCCAAGGTCTGTAAGAGTTAAACTCTTAAACAGACCGCACTGCGGCCGTTAATGACCTACTGGTCTTCGTCAGCACAGACATAGTCAACTATGCTGTGTATGACGGGATCAGTTAGCGCAACTACACTAGTCAGCGCCATACAGAATCATGCGTGCCGCATCCCACATCACTAACGCATGCGTTAAGACGTGGCTCTAGGCGGCCGGCCCGAAATATTTGTAAAGAACCATCAGGTCCTCTACAGGGCCCGACCAAATCAGAAACTGCGGTCCCGTAGGAGTACGCAGTACGATCGCTAATTATTATAGCAAGAAATCTTAAAAAGTCAAATATATTACGTAACAAAAAAGGAGGTTTTTCAACCTCAGCAACATAACATGGTGGAGTGCAGGAGATTCGAACTCCTCACCTCTTCCATGCCATGGAAGCGCTCTACCAAATGAGCTAGCACCCCTCTATCAAATTATATCACACATTTTCATAAATTACCATAAAAAAGCTCTGTGCTAGATATGCTATAATGAAAATATGAAAAACACGATTTTAACTGGCATTCGTGTCAATGGCGAGTTAACGCTTGGAAATTTCCTCGGTGCTTTACTACCAATGGTGCGTCTAGCCAATCAACACTCCGGGGACTCCAATGTAAATATTTTCATTCCAGATCTCCACACCATCATTTCAGAAGTAGATGGCGATCTTCAAGCCAATCTAATCAAGTCGATCAAATACTACCTTGCTGCCGGTTTGCAAGTTAATAATAATATCCATATTTATCGACAGTCCCACGTCCCAGCTCATTCTGAGCTTTGTTGGATTCTTGATTGTGTTGCCAATATGGGCGAACTCAATCGCATGACGCAGTATAAAGAAAAGGGTGAAGGTAAAGAATCCGTCAACGTTGGTATTTTCAACTATCCAGTACTAATGGCTGCCGACATCTTGCTTTATGACGCCACCTACGTTCCTGTAGGAGAAGACCAGTTCCAGCACCTTGAATTAACCCGCAATATTGCAATACGCTTCAACAATCGTTTTGGCGATATTTTTACAATACCAGCCAAAACCATCGATCAGGCTAAGTTTATGGGGACTGATACTGGTATTCGCATCCGCGATCTACTAAATCCAGAGAAGAAAATGAGCAAATCAACTGCCGCCGAAAACAGTAAAATTATGCTATCGGACGAACCAGCTAAAGCCGCAAAAAAGATTATGTCCGCTACTACCGACTCAGTTGGTAAAATCAAGTTTGATATGTTTAATCAACCAGGCATTAGTAATCTCCTACAGATTGAGGCCCTCGTCAATGACATGCCACTTCAAGATGTTATTTCCACTTGGTCCGGAGAAACATCCTACGGCGATTTAAAACAAAAGGTGGCCGAAAGTGTTTCTACGTTCTTGCAAGACTTTCAAACTAAGCTCGCTGAAATCCCAGACGATTATGTAAAACAGTTGCTAGAAGCTGGTGAGACCTATGCAAACCAAGTGGCTGGAGCAAAACTGCTGCAGGTACAAAAGGCCTTTAACCTCCGATGATTATTACAGGAAAAAAATTCAGCAAACCTGAAATGTCCCGTATTATTAACGGCGACAAAGCGCTAGCCGATGAACCGCTACCGGAGCCAAAAATCCGTCTAGATCTTTTTCTTGTCCAAAAATATCCAAATTATAATCGTTCGTCCATCCAGTCTTTTATAAAAAAAGGCTATGTTACAGTAGATCAAAAAATCGTGACTAAACCAAACGCACAAATCATTGAATCTGCCAAAATCACACTTAAAGTACCAGAAAAACAAATAGATCTGCCGGACCTGCCAATAATATATGAAGACGACAATGTAAAAGTCATCAATAAGCCAGTCGGACTACTGAGTATGGCTAAAGGTGAGCAATGTGATGAACCAACGCTAGAAAACTATGGTCTTTTAGTCCATCGTCTAGACCGCGGTACGTCTGGAGTGGTAATTCTGGCAAAGAACGAGGAGACGCAAAAGCTCCTACGAAAACAGTTTCAAGATCGTAAATCACATAAAACATACTATGCGGTAGTTGAGGGCCATCCAAAGCTAGATGAAGCCGTAATTGATCTACCACTAGCACGCAATCTCAAACATCCAACCACTTTTCAGGTTGATGCTAATGGCAAACCGGCCCAAACCTACTATAAAGTCATAAAATCCAATGACAAGTATTCCTTACTCGAATTAAAACCAACCACCGGTCGCACTCATCAACTACGTGTTCACCTTAAATATCTTGGCACGCCAATCCTCGGAGACGAAGTTTATGGCACCGGTCAAAAGGCTGACAGGCTTTATCTACATGCAAAAGAATTAGAAATAACCATCCCTGGCCCAGACGGAAAAGGGAATCGTCAAATTTTTAAGACAGAATTACCGGCGGAATTTAAAGATGTTTTTTGACGACCTTGGTAAAATTCCAGAACTTGCCACTGGGACTAATTTTGCAATCTTCGTCGTCAATCCAAAAACTAACATCAATCTTAAAAACGCTTTTACTATCACTATCCCAGAAAAGAAGACTCAAATTTCGATTAACCAAATCCGTGAAGCAGAAGACCTAGTTAAAATGAAGCAAACTTCAGAAAGATATATCGTTATCACGCCAGCCGATGCCATGGGTATCGACGCTCAAAATGCCTTTTTGAAAAACCTCGAGGAGCCAAAAGAGCACTATCACTTTGTTTTATTGACCGATAAACCGAATTTACTTCTACCAACTGTATTATCGAGAGGCCAACTATATATTTTAAAGAAAGATAACAGCCTAGACGAGCCACCAAAAGTAGATAAAAAAGTTTTAGACTTGGCAAAAAGATTAATTTCCGCTAAACCAGAAGAATTACCAAAAATCGCCACAGATATCACCTCGCATAAAGACAATACTAGAACTTACGCACTTTTAATCATTGGAACAGCAATTGAAATTCTATATAAGTCATATTTTGCCACTAAGCAGATAAAGTTTGTTGCTAGAATTCCAAAATTCTTAACATTATATCAAAATATAGAGATGAACGGACACATTAAGTTACATTTAGTAGCTGATATGCTATAATGTCCTTATGGCTGCAATTTTTGCAATAATTATTTTTATTGTATTCCTGACATTCTTTTTCCCGTTAAAGCATAAAACTACCGAAGAAGAAAAGAAAAGTCCAAAATATAATGCCCAAATGAAAAAACTTTGGACCATTGCTCAAACTTCAATGAAAGAGCGTAAACCATTACGTGCTGAAAAGGCTCTTCTCACCATCCTAAAATTCGACGAAAAGAACGCCGCGGCCTATAACCGTCTCGGCATTTTGTACGCAAAAGATCAAAAGTTCGATGAAGCAATCGAGTGTTTCGAAATTGCCCAATCACTTGATAATAATCCGTCATCGCTTCACAACGTTGGTCTAATTTACCTAGAAACTGGCGCCTACGAAAAAGCCGCCATGGCCTTTGAACAAGCCTTAGAAATGGAAGGAGACATCCCAGCTAGATTTATCGCACTTGCTAAAGCCCACGAAAAACTGGGAAATCGCAAAGAAGCAATTGCCGCTCTTGAAAACGCCTATGAATTAGACCACAGTTTGTCTACCTTAAGACAAATTCTTGCTATCCACGAGCAAGCCGAAGACGTTGAGGCTATTACCGCCACAACCGCCCGTATTGAGGCACAAATCGCTGAAGAGGCTGAGGCTAAGACTAAAAAGAAAGCCAAGCCGCTCATTAATAGATCACTTCACCGAAAAGTTCCAAAAAAACCAGCGCAAAATGTTTTCCATCATAAACCAACCGCTAAACCATCAAATAGCAGTTCTTCTGAAGGTATTATCGTTAAAAAAGTTGCCAAGAAACCAAACGCCACTACAGCTCACATTAATACAAAATCTATCACAAAACCAAAAAGAAAAATCAAGCTGTAAATAAACATTTTTTAGAAAACTATTCCAATTATGGTATTTTTCTTGTAAAATAAAAATAAGCAGTAATGTAATTTTTGCTCGAATAGCTTAAATTGCACTAATGCGGAGGTAAAAAACAGATAAACATGCTAATCCAAAATTTTTCGAGTAATCGTTTAAATGTTGGTAGTTGTAATAATTACATTGTTTTTCACGCCCTAATGGTATTTGTCTCGGTGATTATTGCGACGTTATTTTTGAGTTCAAGTCCCGCTTTTGCGACAGAAGGACAGAGTAGCCTTTCGGTACAAACTGATACTAATTTGCTCGAAATGGAAATTCTTCCTATAGCATCTGGTGCTTTTCATAAAACAGATGACGAAACAATTTTGGTCCAAACAGATAATGATTCTGGCTACACGCTAAGTGTTATTGCGACTGATTCTAGTAGTTTAGTTGATAGCAATGATAATGAGATAGAATCAATACCATCATCGATTTCAGAATCTGTTTTCTCAACAAATAGTGCCTATAATAATCAATGGGGTTTCAAACCTAGTAAATATGTCGTTTCTAATGCAGGCGTAAATACAGTTATAAGTAATAGTGACTATTTACCTGTACCAACTTCTAGCGGTTTTATATTAGATATTACGAATAGCGCAAATGCAGTGAATAATTCTTATACTATTTCTTTTGGAGCAAGAATAGATTCTACTCAGCCGACTGGGGTTTACGAGTATACTTACGTTGTCCAGGCGGTGGCTAATTCGATTACTTATAATATTACTTACGATCCGAGTACAAACGATACGGTTGGCAGTATGCCATCTCCAAATCCTCAGATAGTGCCAGTTGATAGCGGTACGACAACGATTACACTCTCTAGAGCTATTCCTACGCTTGAAGATATGGCTTTTAGTGGGTGGTGTGATATTGCTCCGACATTAAATCAGTCTACCAATGATTACGAATGTTCTGGTACAACATATCAACCTGGTGGACAATATACCATCAATCAAGCAGGTGGTACCAATATTACGCTCTATGCAATTTGGGTAAACGATCCATTCCCGATGGTTTGGACCCAAATGGGCGCCTGTGAATTCCATGCTGCAACCAACGGTAATATCACCGGCACAGAATGCCAAGATTACACTAATGATAAGTTTATCGATACAGGCATTGCATTATATAGCACCACAAACTCTACAAAAGATTATGAAGTTCATTTTACAATTGACCATTATGTTCCGAGTGAAAATAATGGTTTGGCTGATCAGCAACAAACCTTTGTGAGCGACAAATTGTCGAGTAGTGTTACAAGTTCGCCTTATGACGGAAAAGCTCCTGGTATGATTGTGAGAAGAGATGGTGATGATATCCAAATTAGAAGTACCTCTGGACATAATAATAATAGTAGCTCTGAAATTTCTGTACCATCAAGCACCTCTACTGATATTAGTGTTTATAGGATTGATGGCATAATTTACGCGAGCATTAATCATGGAGCCTTGCGACAAATTCAGAATGTATCCAGTTTTGATCAGCAATTCGGTTTAAACACATGGTTCGGAGCTTATCCAGACGATGATTGTACTGGCAACACAACGAATGGAGTCTGTACTAATGCAATAAGATATATTGAAGCTACGCTTAGCAATATGTATATCAAATTAGGCGATTTCAGTAAGACCATGCATACAATCACATTTAACGCCAATGGCGGCACTCCCGCGACAGCCATCTACAAAGTAATTGATGGTGATGTTCTTGGTCCACTACCGACAAACATAACCCGAACTGGCTATGTATTAATGCATTGGTATTCAACAACGGGTGGAAATAATATCGCTTCTCCAGATACACAGCCACACGGAGATATTTCTTATTACGCCACATGGCTAAAAGAAGCAGCCCAAGCAACGATTAGCAATTCATCCATAACTATCCCTGTTAGCGGAACTGCAACAATTAATGTAACGAATTCAGCAGAGCTTGAAGACTACACATTTTCCTCAGGTGACACTTCAGTAGCTACAGTAGACTCCGCCACAGGCTTGGTGACTGGCATAGGGACAGGAACAACAACGATAACATTGACGGGTACAAAGTCTGGTACCACTAAGACCATCAATGTAACCGTAAGTGATAGTATGGTAAGAGTCTCGTTTACTACAGGGCAGGGGTCAAGCGTAGACCCAATAGACGTAGAAATTGGTGACACAATTTCTGAATTGCCTATTTCAATTAGAAGCGGTTACACTATAGAAGGATGGTATACTGGTGCGGACGGAACTGGAACCAAACTAACTACTTCACTACCAATTAATAATAATATTACATTTATCGCAAATTGGATAG
>JAFROU010000034.1 GCA_017429465.1 Candidatus Saccharimonadota bacterium | reverse complement strand
TTATGGTTGGAATGGCGTCATGGACTATGGCTACAGTATGACACCGTTCACTCAAGCTCCACTTTATTATGGAGCATGGGGATTCATGTCCGAAGGTAGTTTCATTAATATTAACGAAGATATCATTCTTATATCAAGGAATGGCTACCTCAATTCAAATTTCAATAATGATCCTTACTTCTGGATTTGGACAGGGAACGCGCAATACAGTGGCACCTCTAGCCTTTCTGGTGCCGATGGCGGTATCCTTCGCTGCGTATTTAAAGGCTAAATATTAATTAATACTAGGGACTGGAAATTTCAACGAAAGAGCCTTAACTTCGGCATGGATTATTTCTAAGTCAGCTGTATAATCTACAATCTTATCTTCAGATTCTGCTTTAACACAAATATCCATCACCCTCTTCATCCAGTCGGCAATTTGCTTCATCTCTTTTATACCCATTCCACGAGTTGTGATAGCTGGAGTACCCAAACGAACGCCGGATGGCCTAAAGGCGCCGCCCTTATCACCTGGAACAGCATTCGAATTTAGGGTCAAACCAACCATATCAAGAGCCTTTTCATACATTTTACCATCGATACCAAAACTATCTTTAACATTGGCAAGTATCAAGTGATTATCTGTACCACCACCAACAAGTTTAAAACCATCCTTCTTCATAGCATCAGCCAGTGCTTTGGCATTTTCTACGATTTTAGCAGCATAATCACGAAATTCTGGTTTCAAATCTTCGCCAAAGGCCACTGCTTTAGCAGCAATTACATGCTCAAGTGGTCCACCTTGAGTACCAGGAAATACAGCGCGGTCAATCAAAATTGGGATATTTTGTAAAGTTTTTTCCGGTTTTTTAAGCGGCGAAGCGACATTTCCCATTGAAAGAATCAAACCGCCACGTGGTCCACGTAGTGTTTTATGGGTAGTAGTAGTCATTACATTAAAACCGTGTTCTAGAGGATTTGGGTGAACTCCCCCAGCAATCAAACCAGCCACATGCGCCATATCGGCCATCAATAAACAGCCCGGCACTTTTTTAGCAATCTCTGCTACGCGGTCAAAATCTGGAATCTTCATAAAAGCTGAGTAGCCAACCAAAATGATCTTTGGTTGATGCATAATAGCTAGTTTTTCCATTTCATCGTAATCTAAGTCTCCGTCCGAAGTTGTACCGTAAGCAATAAAATTATAGATATGTGCACTACGAGTAACAGGTGACCCGTGAGTTAAATGCCCACCGTGGCCAAGATTCATCGCCAAAATTTTATCACCTGGCTCACACCAAGCCCAATAAACAGCCTCGTTAGCATTAGCACCAGAATGCGGTTGCACGTTAGCATGATCTGCATGAAAAAGCTTACAAGCCCTAGAAATTGCTAAACGCTCGATTCTATCTACATTAATCTGACCGCCGTAATAGCGATAATTTGGTAAGACTTCCTCACTAATCTTCTTTTCATTCCAACCCGGTACACCTTCAAACGAAGGATAACCTTCGCTGTATTTATTCGTCAAAACTGAACCCATCGCCTCAAGTACGGCCGGCGTAACATAGTTTTCACTTGGAATTAACTCTAAACCTTCGCTTTGGCGCTTCTTCTCAGCGTCGATTAAATCAAATACTAAATCTCTCATTTCTTCTCCTTATTTTTTAGTATATTTCACGAAGGAATAGGTTAAATCATGGTAGTGACCTTTCTTAATTACTGTTCTATTATATCTTGATTTATCGAACTTAGGGAAGAACACCTCCGCATCATCGCATTTTTCGTCTACTTCAGTTAAATATAATGTATCAGCATACGGCAGTGACATGCCATAAACCATTCCGCCGCCAATAACGAACAACTCACCAGAAGCGTTTTGCCACCTTTTCATAAACTCATCAAAATCAGTGACCGGAATCACACCTTCGGGCAAATCTTCGGGCGTATGAGTTAAAACATAGTTATCTCTCTGCGACAGTTTTCCTGGTAAGCTTTTCCAGGTATTAAAGCCCATAAACACAGCGTGTCCAAGAGTAGTCTCTTTAAAATATTTCATGTCCTCCGGAATCTTGAAAATCAAATCATTTTTCTTCCCAAGTTCAAGATTTTTTCCTACTGCTGCAATTATTGAAATACTCATTCTGTTACCGGCATCCTTATCTTGCCTTGATGTTCGTAACCATCAAGACGAATATCTTTTAGCTCAAAGCTATTATCGAATTTGAAGAAATCCTTAATCTTAGGGTTAATCCAAAGCCTTGGCGCTTCAAACAGTTTTCCATCTTGAGCGAGTTTTTCGTTGCGACGACGGATTTGTTCCTTAATGCCATCAATCTGGTTTTCGTAAATATGAGCATTATTTATAACATAAGTGAAAATACCCGGCTTCAGCCCAGTACACTGAGCAATCAAATAGCAAAGTACCGCATACTGTACTACGTTAAATGGCATCCCTAACGGAACATCATTACTACGTACTGTCACCATCATATTAAGCTTGCCATTAGAAACATTCCACTGAGAATTCCAAACACAAGATGGAAGAGCAGCCGTCGGCAACCATTCATTTTGCCAGAGCGACATAATCATTCGACGATTACACGGATCGGTCTTAATAGTTTCAATCAAAGATTGGGTTAAATGATAACGATTTACAATCCAGCCATAGGCAGTGCCAATGGTGTGGGCAAATTCTTTGCCGAAGTGCTTACCCATGTAATCGCCATTTTCATCAATTTCCCATTCATCCCAGATTTTGATTTTTCGATCATGCAACCACCGGACATCATTACTCTGTACTTGATAAATCCATAACATTTCAAGTACTGCCGTTTTAAAAGCAACATATTTTGTAGTGAGAATTGGAAACTCCTCAGAAAGATCAAACTGTAGTATCTGATGAGGTAAAGAATAAGTCGTAGTTGGCTTAGCTGTTTGAGCTAAATGATTTGGCATATTTATGCCAGTTTGTTTCTTGGTCTTTTTTGCCAGCACTGCCGGATTAGTCGTGATTTTATCGCCATCACGAAGAATGCGCTCGCACAAATCAAGATACATTTCATCAAATTTGCTCATTTAACCTCCATTCCAAAATATTATAGCATGAGCATATCAATAATAATGTTGTAAAATTAACCAATAAAAAGGCCTCCTTTACGGAGGCCAGCCCATTACGGGCAATTAAAGGGAGGGCGATTAGACCAAGGGAACCACTGACCGCGTAAATCAATTACGGCAGCCCTTAAAATATTGATAAAAACGTCCCGGATTTCTTCATCAAAAAAACGGGAGTTAAGTAAAAACTGTGCCGCAAATATATCTACCATGCTCGTTGAGCCAGTAAGTTCTCTTAGCTTTTGATCGCTTTCCGACGCGCCATATTCCAAAAGCGGTTCAGAATCATAGCTACCAGACTGGCCATTAGATTCGTAGATAATCGCCTGCAAAATCGCTTCGAGTTTGTCGCCTAAATACGAAATCTGAGCAAATCGAGAAGTATTTTTTTGTTGAAAATCGATAAAGTTGAAAATAATTGGCTCTGAAACATCAAGAGGAAATTCAGCAAAATAGTCCGAAAAGGCAATCAGCTCAGAAGAATTCTTTTTGTTTTCATCTCTTTTACCATCGTCTGGCACGTCTCCATATTCAAATTCACCAATTTCATGAAAAAATGCATTAACAAGATAATCAGTCAAATCCTCACCATTAAATAATTCGGGAAAGAAAGAATGAATTAAAAATAATAAAACAGCCAGACCGTTTGAATGCTCAGCATCCGACTCGCTCCGTGTTCTAGAAGCAAAGGCTCCATATTCGTGTGGATATACCCCAAAAAGCGCAAATCCAGAACGGATTACACGACTGGCACCGGCCTTGTAATAAGAATACTTTTGCCAGACCAAATTATATCGATCGTTAGTTGTAAGCAATAAAAATCACCGTCCTTTAATATTAAGATACGCCACCCCTTTCATTTATAATAAAATATTTTAGCAATATTATCAATTTGATTCACTGAGATATCCGCCCAGACTGCCATCAACATAATCAGTAATACCACTATACCCATTATAGTATTCAACACTAATAGAAGCGCTAACGTACGTCGATGTGCTGACGTTTGATAAGGTAACGGATCCATCTATTTCCTGAATCTGACATCCTGTAGATTGATAAGTATTTGCTACGCAAGTGCCGCTTAACGACCTACTCACCCCACCGATGTTTATTGTTCCGCTAAAATAAATTGTGTCAGTCGTGAACCAGTTGTCAGCAACACCAACGCTAAAATGATAATAAAGCGTATTTGAACCAGCATCTGACTGCCAAACGTCTACTGTAGCGTAAGCGTCCCTTGTACCATTATAATAAGCAGTGCCATAGAAATACCCGTCATCGTAATAGGACAAAGGATTTGAAGAACCTCCACCACCAGAAGTAAGTATAAAGGTAAAGCTACCCACATTAGAAGCGCTATAATATTTAACGCCATAATAATAGGTAGTACCAGCCGAAAGAGTATAAGACAGCTGAAACTGACTATTACCACCGGAATCGTCATCATAGTAAAGCTGGTTAAAGTCTGCATCATATATATAAGCATAGTTATCGACCGTAGAAGTACCAGTAAGCGTGTAAGTGCCAGCAGAAGAAGGAGTAAATTGATAGTAAACGATTTCACCAGGGACATCAACAGTTGCAGCGTAGGTTACATTTGTACTAATCGCCTGCGCAGTTTTAGCTAGACCAACCGAAATAGTTCCTGTATTAGATGAACTATAATATCTTGCGGCATAGTAATAGGTAGTATTTGCAGTTAGGGTATATGTAACATTAAAGTTGTTAGCAACACCACTGTCGTCATCTGTAGTCAGCTGAGTTCCAGAAGCATTATAGAGATGTCCATAAGTATCGGTCGAGCCCGTAGAATAGAAAGTATAAGAAGTGGTCCTAGGCGGCGTAAAAGTAAAATAATAATACTGCCCAGCATAAGAAATTGGAGCAGATACACCATTAGAACCAAGTGAGATACTAACGGAGCCCCACACGGCATATAAAACAGTTGATGAAGAAATCGTAATAGAACTTCCTGGAGAATATGAAGCAGATGAGGCAGTGCTAGATGTGGACCAACCAAGGAAGTTGCGCCCAATATACGTTGGTAAAGTCGAAGGAATAGTAAACGTTACAGAACCCGAAGAAGAAACCGTCTGCGAAGTTGGGGCACCCGAACCACCATTTGCATTAAAGGATAAAGTAATATTGT
>JAFROU010000033.1 GCA_017429465.1 Candidatus Saccharimonadota bacterium | reverse complement strand
GTAAAGCCTCCTAAAACTCTCCACCGCACTATGTGCTAATTTTTCCAAATAATCGTCATTATAATAATTATATTTATAGTCTGGGTTGCCCTGTTCATATTTTTTTATATCGTCAAAATATTTTTCGACTCCGGCTAAATCCTTTTTCGAAAACTTGTATTCTTTTACTATTTTTGCAACTTCAAGCGTTTCTTCTGGAAAAGCAAAGTGTAAGTCATAGTCCTTTGATAATCTACCAAAAACCGCGAAATCTTTCTGTTTTTTAATTCTATACTCGTCGTTAGCAATTTTCTCTTCTGACTTTGGCGCTAAAATCTCGCTATAAAAATTTTCGTTAAAAACCATATCAATATATATATGAAAGAAAACACCTAAACAAAATGGGTTCTTCGCCTTAATTTCTTGTTGATACTCCTTATAAAAAAGTTTCTCCGTCCAATGCTCTTTACCAGCAAAATGCGTAACGACATGTGAGGCCTTATATGCCGTATCAACTATATAGCCATTATTAAGATCCGGCGCAATTGAACCAAACAAAAACTGTTCTCTCTCTCGTCCTTCAAAATGTAAACTCTCATTTAGAATTGTCGAAAACCTAAGATGTGTTCTCCAACAAGGCATATAAAAATTATAGCACTTTTTCTCTTAAATCAGTCTTCTAGAAGCTTACAAATTAAGGCAATCAAAAGATCTTTTTCGTCTGGATTGCTCTCAGCAATTAAAAGCGCCAATGCCGTCAAAGCTCGATCGCTGATCTTCGTCTCACCATTGTTAGTTAAATGATAGTTGTTAATCGTCAGAAAAATGATAAATAGAAGTGCGCCAATACGTTTATTCCCATCGTAAAACGGGTGATCTTTTATCACTAAATATAATAAATTAGCTGCCTTCTCGGCCACTGATTTATAAACATCATCGCCATCAAAAGTCTGAAAAATTGCGCTAATCGAACTATTAAAAGCTCCGTCACGCGGACGTCCAAATAGTTCGCCGCCATTCACCTGTTTTTTTAGCTCACTAATCATCTTGAGACATTGTTCTTCGGATAGTTTCTTGCGTGGTTTTACAGATTTAGCAAAAACAATGTGCCCCTCGTCATATTCTTCTAGAGCCTTAAAACTGCTGTCATATTTTGAAATAACTTCTAGAATTCCTTTAGCTTCCTCCGCCGACAATTCACTACGCATCATTAAGCGTTTTACCACCGTTAAAGCGCCTTCAAGCTCTTGTAATTTTTTTGCTGGCAATTCCTTTAGCCTACGTTCATTAACCGCCGCACCATCTACTAAATAACGTTTTAAAACTTTCGTGGCCCAAATACGAAAATCCGTTGCCTTGCGAGAATTAACGCGATAACCAATCGAAATAATCGCATCAAGATTATAAAAATTTGCTTCCCTAGTCTGCGTCTTTCCTTCCATTGCCCCGTGTTTAGTGGTTATTTCCATTTTGGAAACTACCACTTTTTCGTTTAACTCTCCTTCTTCAAAAATGTGCTTTAAGTGCCTGCTTATAGCTGGTACCTGCACACCAAATAATTCGGCAATTTGCGATTGTGTTGCCCAAATAGTGTCCTCGTTAATATCAACATTAAAAGCAATCTCGCCCTCCACCCCCTTGTAGATTTCAACCTGCCTCTTATTCTCCATAGCTAAATTGTATCTTTTCCCTGGTAAAAATTCAATCACACTACTTCATGATTCATTAAACGCTTATGCTATAATTTAAATATGAAAAAATCATCGTTTCTTAAAGATTCATTCAAAATTCTTTCGATTGCATGCCTTGCTGGCACATCGATTATTACCATCATCCAAATCTATACCGAAAAATCTATCCTCGATTATCACGCCATGGTTATTATTTATCTCTTAACTATCTATAGTATCATCAGTCTCAACAATGCCGTCTGTCTACTTAGCAAAAAATCACTTTCAAAAGTTCTCGCAACCATTGCCCTAATTACTAACGCCTGTTGGCTAGTGCTAGAAATCATATTTATACTTGATCTCTTTAATTGTGGTGATAATTATCTTCATGTCGATGGTTGCAACATCGAAGTCTACAATATCTTTAATAAATTCGCTACCAGCGCCATCGTTCTTAGCGGCGCTACCACCCTTGCGGCTAACTTCAACAACTTCGAAAAAGATGGCACAACTTTCAAAATTGCCCAGAAGCTTTTTGTCATTGCCACGCTTGCAGTCGGAGCCTCGCTGATAGTCGTATTTTGGCTTGATTCACGTTCTATTATGAATATTCTCACCTTTATTTCAAACAACTACAAAATCTTTGCTAGTCTTGGTATTATTGTTGGATTCTGTGGTACTTTTTCATTCATCATGTCTCGCCAAGAACAAGATTATCTTGATATTAAATTTGCCAACCCAGACACCCCAATTAACGTCGCCACTCCTGCAGCCAAAAACAACCAGGAACTAGATATAGATAAAGAAATTCCAAAAATCGTCCCAACCGAAAATTTACCAGTAACCGGTCTGGTTGATGGCGCCGTATCGTCAACAACCGCTGCGGATAGCATTGATATTAAAATTATTGAAAAACCTGACGAAAATCCTTACGAAGGACCAGAACCACTGGTCGAAAATCCTTCTGAGACTTCTACAGAGAGCCCCAGTTCCGACCCTGAGTCACCTCAACCGACAAGCGAACAGTAAGTTCTGGCGCTACATTTTCCATTTTCTCTTGCAATATTTTTGTCACTGTATCGGCTAATGCTTCGTCACACTCGACAATCAACGAATCATGCACCTGCATGATTAATTCTGCATCTTCTGGTAGAGCAGCATCAACCATAATCATTGCACGCTTCATTAAATCAGCCTCCGTTCCTTGAATCGGCATATTTTCTGCTGCTCTTTCAGCAGCCGTACGTACGACATAATTACTTGATTTTACATCCGGCGTTGGTCGTCTGCGACCAAAGAAGGTTTCAACAAAACCAACCTCGCGCGCTTGTTTTAAAATTTCATCCATTTTTTTACGCATCGGCTTTCTCAACTCAAAGTAGCGATCAATAAATGCCTTTGCTTCCGCCATGCTCATATTAACAGCATCGCTTAAACCTTTCACACTCATACCATAAAGCACACCAAAGTTAATCACTTTTGCTGCACGACGTTGAGTTTTTGTAACTTGGTCCATCGGCACGCCAAATGCTTCGGCCGCCGTCTTGGTATGAATGTCTACACCAGAGT
>JAFROU010000005.1 GCA_017429465.1 Candidatus Saccharimonadota bacterium | reverse complement strand
GATCCAGTCTGTGGCTTCTCCGGCATCATTGCTGGTGACCGTTGCCCAGCCTGTGGTCGCAAAGAAGGAGATGTGCCATTTGAACGTCTCCGCCGTATCACCGGATACCTAGTTGGTTCACTCGAACGCTGGAACGACGCTAAAAAAGCCGAGGAAAAAGCCCGCGTTAAGCATAGTGTCGATCTACGCAACGACAAGAACGGCGTCTACACAAAGGAAGAAAAATCTGCTCGTGAAGCTGCCAAAAGAACCCAAGCTAAAGCCTTAGGAAAAGACTAATGAAAATCCGCTTATCTGGTCCACTAGAGCACGACAATATCGTCAATGGCTACGGTCTCCGCGCCGTGCTCTGGACTCAGGGCTGCCCGACTCACTGCAAAGGTTGTCAGAATCCAGAAACCTGGGACTTCAATGGTGGCGTCCTCGTCGATATCGAAGAAATTAAAGAGCGTCTCCGCGCCTTTAAAGGCCAGGCCGGCATCACTTTCTGCGGCGGCGAACCATTTGTTCAGCCAGAAGCCTGCAAGGAAATTGCCGATTGGTGTCGCAAAGAGCTAGGTTGGAACGTCTGGTCATTCTCCGGTTTTACCTACGAAGCCATCAAAGAGCATGGTGGCGCAGCCTGGGAATTTCTTAAATCACTCGACGCATTAATTGATGGTCCTTTTGTCCTCAAAGAGCGCGATCTTACTCTAAAATTCCGCGGTTCTCGCAACCAGCGATTACTCCACCTAGAATACGGTACCGGCAAAATACTCAAAATTGAGTAAAAGATATATAATATATATAACTAATAAGGAGTTATTATGTTAGTCGTTACAACCGACCAAATCCCTGGTAAATCTTTTGAAGCTCTTGGCTTTGTGAAAGGCAATATCGCCAAAACCAAAAACATCGGCCGTGACATTATGGCTGGCTTTCGCAATATCGCTGGCGGCGAATCTAAGAGCTACACTGCACTAATCGAAGAATCCGAAACCGAAGCACTAAAGCGCATGGAAGCTGAAGCTAAGAAACTTGGTGCCGATGCTGTCGTCGGCGTCCGTCTCGGTTCAGCCTCGCTTGCATCCGGTATTTGTGAAGTAATGGCATATGGCACTGCCGTCAAAATTAAAAAATGATTTATCTTGATTACGCTGCCACCAGCCCATTGCTTCCAGAAGTAAAAAAAGCAATGCTTGACGCTATGGATAACTATCCTGGTAACGCTTCAGCCCTACATACACCTGGACATCTAGCACACGAAAAGATTGAAGAAACCCGTAGTTTAATTGCCAAACTCATCAATGCTAGTCCAGAAGAAATCCTGTTTACGTCAGGTGGCTCCGAATCAAATAACTCCGTCATCGGCACTTTTACTGGCCAAAATATCGCTGTTAGTGCCATTGAGCACCCATCAGTCCTAGAACCAGCCAAGCTCCGCACTAATGCCGAGATTATTCCAGTAGACAAAAAGGGGTTCATCAAAAAAGTATCCTACGATAATCATCCTAAACTAGTCTCCGTGATGCTTGCAAATAATGAGCTCGGCTCAATCGAGCCAATACAAAAACTAGCCAAAGAAGCCCATGAGCACGGTGCGCTATTTCATACTGACGCCACTCAAGCTCTTAGCAAAATCAAAATCGACGTTAAAAAACTCGATGTCGATTACATGACTATGAGCGCTCATAAAATTGGCGGCCCAGTTGGAGTCAGTGCTCTATATATAAAAAAGGGCTCGCCGTTTGAACCGCTGATCATTGGTGGGCACCAAGAGCATGGCAAACGCGCTGGCACCTACAACACAGTTGGTCTAGTTGGCTTTGGCGCGGCCGTAAAATTTGTTTTAGATAACCAAACTTGGAATCTATATAAACAACAAGTTAAACCACTACGTGATAATTTAGCTAACCGTATTTTAAACGAAGTACCATTTTCGAATCTGAATACCGATCTGGAACACTCTCTGCCAAACATTCTCAACATGTCTTTTGCCGCTGCCGAAGGCGAGTCGATTCAACTCTATCTCGACGCAAACAGTATTGCTGTCTCTACTGGCTCCGCCTGCGCCTCTGGCGACGGGAAACCAAGCCATGTCTTTATGGCCACCGTGAATGACGCCGAAGTAGCGCACAGTTCTATTCGTTTTTCATTTGGACTCGACTCTAATATGGACGACATCGAACACGTCATGGCGAGTTTACCAAGTATCATTAGCCAACTGCAACAAATCAGCACTGTTAAAATAAAGGAGGAACATGACCGATAATCTAGGACCAAACGGTTGGGTCTATTCAGAAATTGTCAAAGATCATTTTTTAAACCCGCGCAATTTTTTAATGGGTGACGAATCAAAATATCCTCACGATGCTGAAGGCTTGGTTGGTAACCCAATTTGTGGCGACCAAATGAAAATGTTCTTACAAGTTAAAGATGATAAAATCACTGGCATTAAATGGAAGACCTACGGTTGCGCCTCCGCTATCGCCTCTACTTCCGCTCTTTCTGAACTTGCTAAAGGAAAGACCTTAGACGAAGCTCTAAATATTACAGCCGAAGAAATCGAACAATTTTTGGGTGGACTACCAAAGCACAAATTTCATTGCTCAGTGCTAGGCCACGAAGCCTTAGCCGACGCAATTAAAAACTATCGTAAGGAGCATAAGAGTGAACGAAAAAGAGTATCAGAAAGTCATCAAAAAGCTTAACTCCGAGCAGAAAGCTGCTGTTGCTTATCTTGAAGGACCAGAACTAGTTTTAGCTGGTCCTGGCACCGGTAAAACACAGCTGCTCTCCGCTAAAGTCGCTTACATTTTACACGAGACTGACACCAATCCAGAAAACATCCTCTGTGTTACCTTTACCGAAGCCGGTGCCGCCAACATGCGAGAACGTCTTGCTAAAATGATCGGTGTAAAAGACGCTGGACGAGTAAATATTTATACATACCACGCTTTCGGCTCTGATATTCTTTCTCAATACAAGAATTATGCCGAGGATTATAACCGTAATCTCGACTCATCTATTGATGAAGTCACACAATATAAAATTATTAAAAACATCCAGGCTAATTTAGACGGCAATGACATTCTCCGCGGCGATAGAATTGATGATATTACTAGTACTATTAAATCTGCTAAAGATGCTTGTCTTACACCAGAAGATTTGGCATTAATCGCCAAAACCAACATGGCTGACAGCGAAGTTCTAAGTAAAACTTGCACTACTTATCTCGAAAAAATCACTAAGGGTAAATTACATCCGACACTTGAAGATGTTTATGAGCCAATCTATGAAATACTCAAAAACCACACTAACGACGCACCAATTGTAAAGGGAATTAAACGTTCCATCGGCGGTCTAGCCAAAGATCTAGAAGCGGCACTCGAAGAAGCAAAAACCACGAATAAAGTAACACCACTTTCAAACTGGAAAGATGACTATTTCGAAAAGAATGAACGCAACGAATACCGCTTACGAGATCGCGTCGCCAATAAAAAGCTACTTAGCCTTGCTAATGTCATGGCGCGTTACGATGAGTATCTTCGCAACAATAATCTCTTCGATTATAGTGACATGATTATCGAGGCAATCAAATATCTAAAAGAAGATGACGGTTTTCGTTTTACTTTGTCCGAACGGTTCCAATATATTTTATTAGACGAGTTTCAGGATACTAATCCATCTCAATTTGAAATTATCAAGCAACTCACCGATTACGAAAAACCACTTGTAATGGCCGTAGGCGATGATGATCAGGCTATCTTTGAATTCCAAGGCGCCGACTCATCGAATCTCCGCAATTTTACCGACTATTATCAAGCTAAGGTTTTTTCACTCAAAGAAAACTATCGTAGCACGCAAGAGATTCTTGATTTTTCACACGAGATCATCAAGCAAGCCGACGGCCGTTTTGAAGATAAGAGCTTTCACGCTCAAACTAATGTTAATAAAACTCAAATCTCGCGTCACGAATTTTTAACTGCCGATGCAGAATACCACTGGGTGGCAAATCAAATTACTGAGCTGATTAAAAATGGTGTATCGCAAAAAGAAATTGCCATCATTGCGCCAAAGCATAAATATCTTTTGCCAATTATCCCATTCTTGCAAAGCCAACCGTTAATTAAAATCGCTTATGAACGTCGCGAAAACATCTTAGAAGACGAACGCATTCACGAGTTAATAACTATCGCTCGTTTTGTTTACGATATCGCCAACGGCAAAAACCCATCCTATAGTTTACCAGAAATATTATCATATCCGTTCTGGAATATTTCTATGCTTTCAGTTATTAACTTATTTGGAGAAAAACGTTACGACCACCGTCCAGCATTAGAAATTCTTGCTGAATCTACAGACGAAAAATTAAAGAATGTAGCCGAATTCTTAGCCAACTTAGTTGCGCGCTCTTTTGATCAACCACTAGAAATTTTCCTAAGCTATATCATGGGCACATCTGAATTAAACGGTTATCGTTCAAACTTCTTAGTATATTATTCTACCGACGAAACGACCTATCCAACTTTCGAATTCTTTGAAAACCTATCTGTTTTACGCGCTAAAATTCACGAACGCACCAAAAACACAGCAGCAAAACTCAAAGATTTTATTGAGCTAGTTGAAGATTACGAGAATGCCAACAAACCAATCACTAGCACTAGCCCATATCGCGAAGCAGCTGATGCCGTGCAGGTTCTTTCTGGACATAAGGCTAAAGGTCTAGAATTTGAGCATGTCTTTTTAATCGCTGCCGACAATAGTGCCTGGGGCAAAGCTAAAGGCAACAATAATTTGCTCGCCTTACCAAAAAACGTGATTCAAATTCGTCATACCGGCAATACAGACAGCGAAAGAATTCGTCTACTATTTGTGGCAATCACCAGGGCAAAAAAGACTCTAACTATTACTAATTCCAAAAGGGATTTTGGCGGCAAGGAGCCAAAATATCTCACCTACCTTGCCGAAGTCCAGGCTAAAGATAACACGGTTACTTCACCATATCTACCAGCAAAAACTGTCACTCTACATTACAAAGACGAGGCCGAAGCTATCTATGCTTCCGATCTTCAAACTAGCTGGCTTAATGTTTACAAAGTTCCAACGCCAGACATGCGAGCCATTTATCTAGAACGAGTCAAAAATTACAGTGTCTCCGCTACCGCTTTAACTAGTTTTATTGACGTAGTTTATGCTGGGCCACAAGCCTTCTTTAGACGCCAAGTTTTAAGAGTGCCAAACGAGCCAAACACCTACGCTTCCGCACTTGGTACTTTAGTCCATGCTGTCTTTCAGAAAGTGACCAACGAAAAAATCAGTGACGAAGAAGCTATTCAATTTTTCATTGATGAAGCACCAAAACAGGAAATCGCACCAGAAGATCTAAAACGTATTCGCGAAGCTGGGCCAGCACAACTAGCCATCGCCTTAAAAGAATTTGGTAAGATTTTACGCTCTCCAAACTCAAAGGCCGAAGTTAATCTCACGCGCGATCACATTACAGTTGAAGGTATTCCAATTAACGGTATTATCGACCATATTCAGATTGACGAAGAAAACAAAACAATTGAAATCTATGATTTTAAAACTGGCGAATATCACAAAGAGGATTGGCACAAACATAAGACACTATATAAATATATGCTGCAGTTAGGTTTCTATAAACTACTACTTAACAACTCGCCTACCTACGCCAAATATACTGTTACCACAGGCCACATTCTTTTCGTTACGCCAGATAGTAAGGATGGCGAAGTCCACGACAAGGTTTATCAGTTTAACGCAAAAGATGAAGCCGATGAGATTAAAATCTTAAAGTCTGCTTACGCCCATATGAAGACGCTAGATATTCTCGACGATCCAGATTTAATGCCAGACCCAAATAATAGTTATGGCATCAAAGAAATGTTTGAATTCATTGAACTCATGCTTGCAAAAACCCCAAAAATCAATTAGAATACGCCTAGTCAATAAAATGACTGTACTTTGATTTTGAAAGGTGGTGAGCATGCGTGGCAGAAACATATGTATGCCGCAATTGTGGCCGAATACTACTCGGCAAAAGTGCCTATGAAAGGCATCTAGTCACCTGTGGCAAGAATCGTCCAGAAAAAAAATGCCCGTACTGCGGAGGCACCGGCGTTAAAGCTGAGTTTCTTGGCCCAAATGTTAAATGTCCCAACTGCAATGGGACCGGCGTAGTCTAACGCCACCCCGGGGAGATTTTCATCTCCCCATTTTTATGTTATAATATTTTTTATGAATATCTGGGACAAGCTACCAAAACCATTCTTAATCCTAGCACCGATGGAGGGTGTAACGGACATTGTTTTTCGTGCAGTAATAGCTAAAGCCGGTCGACCAGATTTATTTTTTACCGAATTTACCAATGTTTCTAGTTACGCCTCTTTAAAAGGACGCGAAAACGCCCTGGAGCGCCTCGAAATTTCGTCTTCTGATTCACCGATTATTGCCCAAATTTGGGGTAAGAATCCAGATCACTTTGCCGAAATTTGCCGCGCGCTAAAAGATCTTGGATTTGCTGGCATTGATCTTAATTTTGGCTGTCCAGACCGCCACGTTAACAAGGCTGGTGGTGGTGCTGCCATGATCCGCACACCAGAACTAGCCGTAGAGTGTATCCGCTCAGCAAAAGCCAATTCCAATGGGTTACCAGTTTCGATTAAAACTAGACTCGGCTTTTCTTTTATCGAAGAATATAAAACCTGGCTTCCAACCCTTTTAAATGAACACCCAGACGCTTTGACCGTACATCTACGTACTCGCAAAGAGATGTCTAAAGTTGCCGCGCACTACGAATTAATTCCGGAGATTATTAAACTACGTCAAGAAATCAGTCCAGAAACCAAACTAATTATCAACGGAGATATTAAGGACCGCGTCTCTGCACTTGAAATGTATAAAAAATATCCAGAACTTGATGGTTTTATGATTGGACGTGGCGTTTTCCAAAATCCATACTGTTTTACCAACCATATTCCAACAAGGGAAGAATTAATGAGCCTTCTTAATACACATCTTGACTTATTTGATCAGAACAACCAAAAACATGACAATAAGCTATCTTTTGAGCCACTTAAACACTTCTTCAAAGTTTACATTAATAACTTCGCTGGTGCTGGTGATTTACGAAATCAATTAATGCAATGCCATACCACAAAAGAAGCCAGAAACATCCTCAACAAATAACCATAAGTATGTTAGAATTAAATCATCTAGCCATACCTCGGTCACTGGCTTAGAGAATTTTTCGCATAGCTATAGTTATTGTCATTTATAACTGTAGCCAGGAGCCAATAAATCAGGCTCGCATAAATGACTCTTTAATCACTTAACTAAGGAGTCTGATATGTATAAAAATGCAAAAACTAACAAAACGGAACGTGTCGAAGTTATGGCACTTTTCGGCTACGAAATGACCCCATGCCAGCCACTTACTTTTAGGCGAGCAGGAGAGAACGAAGTCGAAATTACCGAGTTACTTCGCACCCACATTAAATTCGTGGGCTCGGCTACTCGCCACATCTTCGACGTCCTCGCGGGCCAAAACAGGTTCCGACTCGAGTTTGACTCAGTCGAACTAACTTGGCACCTCACACCAGCGTAGGAGTTCCATCAAAAAATCCCCCTCAGGGGATTTTTTGTTTAGAAGAACGATATTTTATTGAATGGGAAGATACGCATTATAACTGGACCAACTATACGGCAAAACGGGACTGTGCCTAAGCCATTACGCGAATCAGAAGAATGGGAACCTTCACGGTTATCGCCAGAAACAAAGAGTTCGCCTTCTGGCACCACTAAATCAACCTCGCCCGAAGTATACTCCTTTGGACCACTGCCGTCATTGCGCCACCAAGAATCTGGCTGAAAACCATCTGGGTTTTCTTCATTATAGACTGTTAAAATTCCATCTTTTACGGTTACGCGTTCATCTGGAAAAGCAATCACACGCTTAATAATATATTGATCATTAATACCAACTGGCGGTTCACAAGTTAAAGGTCCATTCGCAGAACCATTAGCAAACACGATAATCTGTCCGCGTTCTGGAATATATTCATTACCAGCAAAGTGTGCCAAAGTAACCGCCATACGATTAACAATCATACGGTCACCTTCAATCAGAGTATTTTGCATACTTGGTCCAACTACATTAAAAGAACGAAAAACATAAGTATTAAGTAGAATTGTGCCTAGCACCACACAGGCTACAAACAATACTAAACTTGAGATATCCTTAAGAATTGGATGTCTCTGAAAAAAAGTCGGACGTAACTTTGTAACCATTTCCATTTTTTCATTATAGCATAATTTTTTTAAGGATACCTTAATTTATTTGCTATAATATAGGAGTATATGGCAGATTACATATTCATTCGTAAAAGTCGCAACGTCTTAAGCTCAGTCCTACACGTAATACTAAATATTCTACTCGGCGTCGGATCAATTTTTGTCACCGTTGTAAGCGGTAGCTGGGTTATTGGTATTATCCTAGTTTTAATTTCGAAGTGGCGTATGTTTGCCGTCCAGCCACGTTATTGGTGGGTGAATATCAAATCCAATATTGTCGATCTAGTTGTTGGCTGCAGCCTCGTACTATTAGCTTATTGTTCCAGCAACACACTACTTCTAATTCATTTCATCTTGTCAGCCATCTATGTGGCATGGCTCATCATTATTAAACCATTATCTTCTGAAGACGCTACTCTAGTTCAAGCCTTAATTGCAATCTTCCTTGGTAGTTCAACCGTCTCTATTATGTGTGCAAGCACTAGCTCGCTACTAGCCGTCGCACTTAGTTTCATCGTTGGCTATGGCGCCAGCCGTCATGTCCTAATTCAAAATGAAGAAGAAGGTGATGGTGGTCTTACCGCCCTAG
>JAFROU010000004.1 GCA_017429465.1 Candidatus Saccharimonadota bacterium | reverse complement strand
TTCGCGCCAGCCATGTAATGAGCTGTCAGTGCCATTATAAGAAACGAAGACTTTGAAGGAATTAACGTGGATGGAAATGGCCTGGAATTGTTCAGTGATTTTTTTGCTATTTTTGCTGCAATAGTCGGTAACTTTGAGGGTAGAAAAGCGTTTCGAAAAACCCATCGCCTCGATATATTCAGCATCTTCTGGCCAGCCGAAATCTTTGGATTTTAACTTGCGCATTTTCTCGGCAACACTAGCGACTGTCTCCTTTTCTGCTAATTTGATTTTGTGAAACGGCAAATAAGAAAACCGCGACAGCACGATTGCATCAAGTTCGCAAAACGGTGCTGTGCGGTTTATCTTGTATCCACCATGGACTTTGATATAATCGATGATATTTGACATTATATCTAGATTATATCACTGATGGCTATTGTTGTCTTTGCATCTTCATAGCTTGGCGCTGTTGCCCTGAGGCATCCTGTGGGGTTATACCTTGAGCCTGCTGTTCGGCTGGCATTTGTTGGCCTTGGGCGCCATTCATCATACCACCACCCATCATACCACCGCCCATAAATTGGTTGGTGATAGTGGTAGTTTCCTGGCCATTGACGATAAGCTTGCCGCCATTTAGGGTTGCGGTGCCATCATAGTCAAAGGCTGACTGGCCGGTAATATTAACTGTGCCACCATTAATAATAATATTACCATTGGAGTCGATGGCGTCAGTATCGCCCTGGCCCATGTTAATTGTAATATCGCCACCATTAATTTCAACGAGAACGGAATACTTATCTGATTTTGCGGCAGCGTTGATGCCATCGTCTGAGGCTGTAATATTAATGGTACCACCGTCAATTTTGACGTAGGTAGCCTCCAGGCCCTCGGCGCCGGTGATAGTAATATTACCGCTTTCGATAGCAAGTTTGCCATCGGCATGAATGCCGTCGTCAGCTGCACTAATCGTGAGTGAACCGTCGCCTGTGATAGTGAGGTCGCCCTCGGAATTAATGCCGTCGTTTTCATTCGTGGCGGTAATTTTATTATCGCCAACTAATTTAATTGTGACGTTACTATCCGCCTGACACTTAATGGCTGCGCCATCGCTACTAGAAATGGAAACGTTGTCCAAAATAATAGTGACGGCTTCGGCTGTATCGACGGTGATTTTGCCACTCGAAATTGTACCAGTAAAGGTGTATGTACCACCGGAAGTGATTTTGTTCTTCCCCTCGGCTAATGTAGTAGAGCCAGAAGTAGAAGCGGAATCGCTTGAGACGATCGTAGTCTGCTCGGCGGTATTATTTTTAATGATGAGATAGGTTCCAGCACCGGCCACGCCGATCGCTAAAACTACTCCCCCGATAATTGCGGCTAAAGTTTGCTTTTTCATATTATAATTCCTCCTCAATTAGTGGATGTGATAAGGAAACTTTGAGATTTCCATTTTTCACGCGAATTTTGTCGATAAATTCTTTTTCATTAATATTCTTCTTAGTATTGATACGATAAGTTAGTTCAAACATACTACCCATGTTAGTGGTTTTGGCTTTTTCCAAAAGATGACTGCTAGTATATTTAGCAAAAACGTCATCAAACATTTCAGTATAGTCAAGGTCTTCAGGAACAAGAATAGTAAGTTTCTTGTCGATATTTGACGCTTCGCCGAACTTGATGTATTTCAAGAAGGCGATAATCGCGGCAACTACAACCGTGAACAATGCCGCAAAGGTAATATAGCCAGTACCAACGGCAAGGCCGATTGCCATCGCAAAGAACACGGACAAAATACTACGAGAGTTACCAGCAATAGAACGGAAACGCACGAGCGAGAAGACACCGACTGTGGCGACACCTGCGCCGAGATTGCCGTTCACAAGCATAATCGCCATAGCAACAAGCATAGGCAGAATAGCCAAAGTGGTAATAAAATTGCTGGAAGAGCGAGCAGTCTTTTTGTGGACGATGGCCACAATCAGACCTAGCACAAGCGCTACACCGAGACATGAGAAAAATGTCAGCGGAGTAAGCGTAGAGCCTAAAATACTATTAAACATATTGAATTTCCTTTCCTTTAAAGATTTCTTTTTCAGTTACGCGTCCATATTTTGAGAACGAGGACGGATAGATTTTTAGCTTTGACAAAGCGTGGACAAAGTAGAATGGGAAGCGTTCCAAAGCTTTTACTTCCATCACGACTTCGCCATGACTAAAGAACTTTTTGCCAGAGTCGCCTTTTTCTAATCTTAGATTATCATTGCGACTTCTGACGTTGCGATCGAAAGTGAGCCGAAAAGTTGGGTCATCTTTGTCGCAATAAGACGTGCGGTCATAAGCCAAAAACATCGTCGGTTTTAAATTGTAGCGTTTGAAGCAACTATCGAGTTCCGCTTTGATAACTTCCGAATCACTATCTAGCCTACCAGTTTTTTGGTACTCGTAAAAATCGGAAAGTTTGATGGGAATACGACGTTTGCTACCAATGCCTTTGAACTTTTTCTTAATTTCTAAGAAAACTGTGTCATCCAGTTTTGGTACTCCGTAGCTTCGAACGCGAACTTTTTCCTTATATAGGGGCTTTTC
>JAFROU010000003.1 GCA_017429465.1 Candidatus Saccharimonadota bacterium | reverse complement strand
GCCCGACCATAGTGCCGGAGACGATAATGGCGAATTCAGCATGCCTTAAGATAGACACACACACGCACCTTAAGTCCCCAGCGGGTTATCCCGCTGGGGCATCCCCAAGTTAATATCTGAGACGATTCGACTTTTAATATTAGACGAAATTTAACAATTCGGCTGGCAATTTATATAAATTAAAGTTAATTTATTTTTAAGGAGTTTACATGAAAAAGATTATTAAATCTGTTCTTGGTATTGCTGCTGCCGCTGCAGTTGTTAATGCCAACGTAATCCCAGTAGCTGTGTCTGCTTGGGGTGACAATGGTGGTGGTCGTGAAAGCCACACTATTGAAGAAATCAATAAAGGTGTTTTAAAAGATCAAATCGTTTTTAACACTATTTCTAATGGCACTATCGGCGACGAAAAGAATTTCGTTGGTGCCCGTGAATACACTGGCGTAAATGCCGGTGCTTCTAACAGCTGGTATGGTAATGAAATTACCGTTGAAGATGGTAAGACTTATCTTATCCGTCTTTATGTTCACAATAATAACCCTAATGGTACTAACGCCGTTGCCACAGGTGTTACTACTACGTTCAATGTGCCAAGTACTGTCGGTAAATCTGTTGAAATCAACGGTTTTATTGATTCTACCAATGCTACCCCATCTTCTTACTGGGATAACGTTGTGTTAAAGAGTGATCATAACTTCTCTGTTTCTTACATTAGTGGTTCTGCATTGCTTGAAAACAATGGCATTGGTGCTAACGGTGGATATAAACTTAGTGATGATATCGTTAAGAAAGGCGGTGTAAAAATTGGTTACAACGCTCTTGATGGCAGAATCCCAGGTTGTTTCCAATATGCTTCCTATATAACCATCAAGGTTAAAGTTAACTATGCTGATAACTATTTAGTTGAAAAGCAAGTTCGCGTTAAGGGAACTACTGAATGGAAAGAATCCGTTGACGCCAAAGTTGGTGACACTGTTGAATATCGTATTCACTACAAGAATACTACTAGTGCCGCTACAAAAGATGTAATGGTAAAAGATGTTTTGCCAAAGAATATGGAATACGTTAAAGGCACTACTATGCTTTATAACGCTACCAACCCTAAAGGTATTGCCCGTGATGATACTATCACCACTACTGGTGTTAATATTGGTGGTTATGCTGTTAAGGGTGACGGTTACGTAGTCTTTAGTGCTAAGGTCGTGGATAAAACCCTCGTCTGTGGTACTAATAAGCTCGTTAACTGGGGTCAAGTTGGTGTTGGTAAGGAAACCCGCCAAGATTCTGCTGACGTTTTAGTCGTTAAATCTTGTCCAACTCCTCCAACTCCACCAGAAATTCCAGTAACTGGCCCAGCTTCTATCATTATGAGTGTCCTTGGTGCTGGTGCTCTCACCACCACTACAGGTTACTATCTTGCTAGCCGTAAAGTTCGTAAATAATTGGACCGCTCTGCGTTAATAACGCTTGGGTGGAAAAAGCAAAAATCCCCTTTCGAGGGGATTTTTGTTGTTAAAAAAGAGTTGTATTTTTGAAAAAGATTATGCTATTATAATAATATGCAAGGTCATAAGAAGTGGGCAAAAGCATTGTTTTACGCCGTTGTCGGGCTTTTTGTTTTCACTGGTGTAAGTCGTTTTCTTTTTTCAACTCCAGCCTTTGCCGAAACATCTGGTAGTCTTTGTGCCACCCTTAATGATGATGGCACGATCAAAAGTCTTTCAACCGATAATAGCACTGCTAGTAGAACTCTAGCCTACGCCAACATCCTTACTTTTGGGCGTGATGGTGATGAGGTTTGGCTAAAAAATGACAATGCCGCTAAGGTTGTCAACAATAACGGAACTAAAAAGATTACTTACGTTAAGGGCACAACTAAATGGACCGATTTTGTAGCTACTTTACAATCCAGCTACAGCGGAGCAGAGTATAGCGTTTACAACTGTGATGCTGCGACCTACGACTCAACTGGTTGCACTGAGACCTTTGCAATTCAAAATCTTAGCACAAATGGCAACTGCGTTTCGTTTGCGACCGCATTGTCAAAACCTGCAGTACCAAACACACCTACCGCTCCTGCTGACGGTACAGGAGACGATGAAAGCGAAGAGGAAGAAGAAGGTGGTGTTGGCACGCAAACATGTTTTACCAAGTCTAAAGCCGTCGGTTGGTTAATTTGTCCAATCATTAATGTCTTGTCTGAAGCTGTTAAAAATCTCTATAACGATTATGTTAGGCCATTCCTTGAGATAAAAGGTTCTCTCCTTACTGACGAGAGCACTAGAGAAGCCTGGAGCGTCTTCAGAAACATCGCGAACGTGGTCTTCGTAATCATGTTCCTAGTAGTCATTATCTCGCAATTGACTGGTCTCGGCATCAGCAATTATGGCATCAAGAAGATGCTTCCAAAGATTATTATCGCGGCCGTTCTAATCAACCTTTCTTACATTATTTGCCAGTTGTTAGTAGACATATCTAATATTGTCGGCGCAAGCTTAGCTAATTTCATTGCAGGTCTTGCTCCAGCAATGAACCCTGCATTACAAGCATATGATGGATTTTCGGCAACAGGCGCTATCGTTCCAACCATCACCGTAGGGGTGGCTATTGTTACGTCAGTTCTATTTACCGGATTTGGATGGGTCATCTCTGTATTATTGGCTCTTGTTTCGGCCGTTATCTCTCTACTTGCGCTAGTATTAATTTTAATCGTCAGGCAAGCAGCGGTAGTAATGTTTGTAGTTATCTCTCCTCTAGCCATGGCTTGTTATATCTTGCCGAATACACAGGATCTCTTTAAGAAGTATCTAAAAATCAGCGAAGCCTTAATAATTGTTTATCCAATCTGTGGTCTTGTCATTGGTGTTGGCTCCTTTGTTGGCGCAATTCTAATCAACATGTCCACAGTAGACGAGGCAGGAACGGTCACTAGCGGCATTTACGGTCTTGCTGGTATGTTGGCTAGTAGTGTTCCGTTTATATTTATCCCAGCGATTCTTAAGAGCAGCCTTGCGGGGCTCGGCAACCTTGGTGCTAAAATCTCCAATCTTGGCAATGCGGTTAATAAAGGCACAGTCGGCAGAATTAGAAGTTCCGCTGGATATAAAAATCTCCAAAACAAAGCCCGCGCAGGTGTAATTGGCAATCATCAGACAAAAATGGGCGCATGGCGTACCTCACATGGTCTTGGTCAACGAGGTACATATGAAGCACTTATGGGTGTTAATGCAGAAGCTGCTGCAAAGAGAAGAAGGCAGCTTATGGCAGATGGTGGTTTCGAAGCGGCCCAAATCGCTCAAGAAAAAGCCGCCGAAAAAGAGAATCTTAGCAATGTTATGACTCAGGTCATGGCTGCTACCAATAATGGTGAACGAGCAGATTTACTTGACAAAGAATATGATGACGCCATAAGTAGAGGTGACGTGACTAAACTCAGGGCTATCGCTGAAATTGCAGGCCGCAGAAAGGATACTGCAGTCGCATTCACGACAAAGATTAAACAGGACTCGACCAGCGGCAGACTTAGTGGATCAATGTTAGAAGGCGTTTCAAAGCAAATAGCTACAGGCGACAATAGTAAGAACTTCCGCGCTGCAGATGCGCTTGGTTTTGAATTTGCTTCACAAGTTAATAACGGTAGTTTTAAGGGTGAGAATGGTAGCTACAATTATGAAGAATGGACTTCAGCAGAAACTCTAAATGCCAATGGCGAAGCAGTTGGTGGTTCCAACGTCGACAATGCTATCAAGAGACATGTTACGAACAGCGCCGAGCTATATGGGCAACAGGGTAAAGTGCTTGATGAACTTTCAAGAAGAGCAACTGGAGATAGTGTAGACTATCTCGGAAGACTGGCTCAACGAGCGCAAGTTGAATCGACTCAAACTGGTGTATACGATGCCACAAAGGAATCGCGTATGAATACATTTATGGATAATGCCGGCATTAGTAGCGGCTCAGGTACCGGAGGTACTGGCAGTGGTTCAGGTTCTGGCGGGGGCGCCGGCAGTGGATCTGGGGGTGCTGGCAGTGGTTCAGGTTCTGGCGGGGGTGCTGGCAGTGGT
>JAFROU010000032.1 GCA_017429465.1 Candidatus Saccharimonadota bacterium | reverse complement strand
CCCCGAGTGGCGGAATTGGTAGACGCGCTAGCTTCAGGTGCTAGTGTCTGTAAAGATGTGCTGGTTCGAGTCCAGTCTCGGGGACCAAACAATATGTTAGTTTTTGCTAAAATTTTCTTATCGTTTTTCATCTATTCATTTGCTGGATGGTTTTTTGAACTCTTATGGTGCTCGGTAGTTCATAAGAAGGCCAAGACTAGGGGCGTGCTTTTCGGCCCATATTGTCCAATTTATGGATTTGGAGCAATTTTGGTTCTAGGGGCAACCTACACCGTACGTGACAATTGGCTGCTAACCTTTTTAATTGCTATGGCGCTTTGCTCAATATTGGAATACTTTACTAGCTTTTTACTAGAAAAAATTTTTCATATCAGATGGTGGGACTACTCAAAGACTGAAAAATTTAACATCAACGGACGCATTTGCTTGACTGCAACTTTATCATTTGGACTTTTTGGTGTAATCGCCGCCCAATGGACACAGCCATTCATAGAGAACATTTTTTCCATAATACCCGACATCACACAAGTAATTCTCGCTTTAGTCTTATTAGTAATTATATTAGCCGATTTCACCGCATCAATGCTTGCAACCTGGGGAGCAAAAAAGTTGGTAGATTTTAGCAAATTTGCCGGTGATCAGACCGCAGAGGTAAAAAAGGCTTGTAAAACTGTCGCAAAAAAGACTATCAAAAAACTAAGCAAAAAGTCTCGTAAAAAGCGTTAAACTCTATTAATTACCGGGATTACAATTGGAGTGTGTCCAGTTGCGTCAAAGAGAATATGAGTAACATCTTCTTTGATCTCTTCCTTTAAGGCTTTAAGTTCAGTGTCACTGGAAATGGCACGGTCAGTTTTCATGCGCAGATAGTGGCGAATCTTACCAATAAGTTCTTCAGAATTATCAAGGTAGATAAACGCACGAGAAATAATGTCTGGAGTCTTGGCTAGGCGACCGGTCTTTTTATTGAGGGTCAAAACTAATACGAAGATACCTTCACGAGAAATGTGAATACGATCTTTTACCACTGCTTCATGGACCGGCTGATCAGCATCATCGTAAAGTTTGTTGCCAACATGAATACGTCCACATTTTCTAATCTTCTTATCTTTCCTAAATTCAATTACATCACCATCGTCCGCAACGATAATACGTTCCCTTGGAATGCCAATGACATTTTCTGCCATTTCAGCATTATGTTCGAGCATATAGAATTCGCCATGATATGGCACATAATTGGTTGGGTGAAGACGAGTGACAAAATCAACATGGTCTTCGTAATAGGCGTGGCCAGAAAGATGAAGTGGGCCAATATTAGTATTGTGAGTTTTGCCATTTTGAATAACCTGCGCACCTTCACGGAGAAGGCCGTCTACAGTATTGACCACATGTGGCTCATTGCCTGGAATTGGGTTAGATGAAAATACAATAGTATCGGTAGATTTGATTTTAATATACTTATGCGCACCAGTCACCATACGATTCAACACTGCATTGAGCTCGCCTTGAGAACCGGTACAAACAATTGTAACTTTATCATCTGGAAGTTTGATAATATCTTCCATTTTCATGATAGTATCTTTTGGCACCTTGATTTCTTTAGAGCGAATTGCGACTTCGATGTTGTTAATCATAGAAAAGCCAGCAAAAGCGACTTTTCTCCCGCGTTCAGCGGCCTCTTTTAAGACTAGCTCAATACGAGCAATCTGGGATGAGAAACAAGAAACGATAATACGACCATTGGCATAGTGATCCATAATAGCGCCAAAAGAATCGCCAACGTCGTATTCAGAATGTGGGTGATGTCCTGGACTATCAATGTTAGTCGATTCATTAATCATAAGGTCGATGCCTTCATTTTTGACAATTTCATCGATGCGCTCATAATCAGCTTGGCGGCCCATTGGATTTTCTTCGTGACGCCAGTCACCAGAGAAATAGATGGTGCCATTTGGAGTACGCACAACGATAGCAGTATTTCCCGGAATCGAGTGCAGTACATGAATAAATTCTACTGAAAGGTGTTCAGAAACCTGGAATTTTTCATGTTTCAATGGGTCAACGATTTGATAATTCAAGTCTGGCTCTTCATCCAGCTCGGACATTTGACGCTTAATCATACCAAGAGTAAAAGCAGTACCATAGATTGGAGTGAGCGGGTTAAACTTTGGTAGAAGATGACGACAAGCGCCAATATGGTCAAGGTGCGCGTGAGTAAAGAGAATCGCTTTAACTTTATCTTTATTATCCTCTAAGAATTTGATGTCCGGAATGAGATAATTTACGCCTGGGTAATCAGCCCCTGCAAAGAGCACGCCCATATCGATGACAATCATCTCACCTTTATATTCGACGATGGTCATATTTTTACCAATACCAAACTCACCAACACCACCTATTGGCATAATGCGAACTGCATCTGGATCAGGACGAGAATTCTTAAGCTGAGCATGGGTGACTTGCTTACCATCGTAGCCATTATACCTAGATTTATTAACTGGAATACCAATAATGTGTTGAGTAGCCTGTGCGTTAACATCTTGAGAAAGCATACGCTGGTGATGAACCATCTCGCCCTTTCTAGTAGAAACAGAAAGATTGACCTTAGTCTTAGCGGCTTTAGTTTCAGTAGTTTTTGCCTTAGTAGTCCTTTTGGTTACAGTTTTCTTAGCTGATTTTGCTACTAGGTGCGCGTCTTTTCCGCCTGGTTTAAAATTACTGTTGAAGTTGCGATTCTGAGCCTCTTCAAACTGTTCCTTTATTCCAGGCAAACGCTCCTTAGCGCTTTTTAGGAGGCGCGCACGGCGCGCTTGTTCTTGTTGATTCATTTAAAAAATTCCTTTATTTATCTTATAACGTCTCCCTAGTACCTCCAACAGAATAAGATTTCTGCGACTAGAAGAGTGAAACAAGTATTATTAGTTATATTTATTATAGCACAGGTTGTTTAAAAAATCTACAACAAAAAGAAGGTGTTGTAAGTTTTACAACACCTTTATCTGTTATTTTTGATGGAAATTTTGAATTTTAGCGGGTATATTTCTCGTTCAAATCAGAATAATCATAAAGCTCATCTTCGTTGAACCAGAGCTTCAACTCCTTCTTAGCTTCTTCTGGGTTAGCGGAAGCGTGGACAAGATTTGGCACACCTTGTTTCTTAGCATCAGAATAGCCATAGCTCATGTGTGCGAAGTCACCACGAATAGTACCCATATCTGCAGACTTTGGTTCGGTTGGACCAACAATTTTCCTAACTAGCGGAATTGCTTCAATACCTTCAAGACACATCGCAATTACTGGACCGGTCATCATATAAGCAACATTGTAGCGGAAAATATCTTCGCCATGGCGGGTGATCATCTGGCCGACATCTTCATAATGTTTATAGTAAAGGTCTTCACCTGGCATAACCATCTTCATGCCAACGATCTTTAAACCAACACGTTCAAAGCGATGGATAATTTCGCCAACGATGCCACGCTGAACCGCATCCGGCTTTAATACTACTAAACTTCTTTGGATTAGATCTTTCTCTTTTCCCATAAAACTCCTTTTTAATGATTATACCACTAATCTACGAAAATTGCGGTTAAAAGTATCTCGTTTACGT
>JAFROU010000031.1 GCA_017429465.1 Candidatus Saccharimonadota bacterium | reverse complement strand
TGCCAGAGTTCTGGATTTTGTAGTGAAGACATTAATACTTCTTGTCCACCAATTTTGTTAAGTTCTTCACGGACAATGTTTTTAATATTTTCGATGACGCGAAGCCCGAGTGGTAAATAATCGTACACGCCAGCCATTTCTTTATGGATATAGCCAGCACGAATCAAAAACGCGGCGCTTCGAGCAGTTTCGTCTTTTGGCGCATCACGCAAGGTTTTAACAAAAGATTGAGATAGTTTCATAAGGTGATTTTAGCATAAATAAACGCGATTATCTATATGCCGGTGACGATGAGCAGATAAAAAGCGATGGCGTTTTTGAGCATGTGAAAAATAATGCCAGAATAAACAGTGCCAGTGATTTCGCGCATAGCACAGAGCACTAAGCTCATGGCGCCAACGTTGATAGCAACATTTAATTGACCATGCAAGGCGCCAAAAACGGCAGAGACGATTAGTGCAGAAATAACGATGGACCATTTCTTAGGAATTACAGCACGGAGCTTACCATAGAGCCAGCCACGGAACGCAATTTCTTCAGCAATTGGTGCAATCACTACGAGTGAAATAAAAGTGAGGATACGGTCTGGTACCGTATAATAATTATTAAAAATTAGTTCTTGCTTTTCGACTGCATCAAACCAAGGAAAATTACTCATTAAAATGGTTAGAAGCCAGGCAATTAAAATGTAGACGATAAAACCAACTGGCGCAAGCCCAATATCAGTCCAAGTTGGTAAATCTTTTAGACCAAGTTCGGTGCGGTCAGCTTTAAGTTTTTTAATTACTTTTGGCGGTATGTAGAGGACGAGAAATAGGAATAACGCATAGAATAATAATGTATAAATTGTAGTCCAAAAGGTAGAATGAAAGTTTTCCTTGCCAAGTAGCCAAACCATTGGCAGACCAATAATCAATTGACTAATGAAAAACGAAAATATTAACCATAAAACTAGGGATATAACGATGATAGTTGCGTGAAGTTTTACGTGTGTTTTTTTCATCTAAAGAACCTCGTGATATCAAGCGCCGTGATAACGATGATTAAAATGAATAAAATGTAAAATGCGTAAGAAACAATTCTTTCCTCGGTTTCTTTAGTGAGCACTTTGCCGCGCAAGCGATAGAGTGCAATTAAGAACCAGCGACCGCCGTCTAATGCTGGAATTGGTAGAACATTCATGCAAGCTAATGAAACGGAAATCAATGCCGCTAGAAAGGCAATGTTAGTGGCGCCGCTTTCGACAAACGCCGGAAAGATGACGCCAATAATGCCTACTGGCCCAGAAACTGAATCGCCAGCAGCGCCGATGGATTGACGACCTTCTTCACGCGTTTGATCATCAAAACTAAATTGTCTTGCGATACCGGAGACGAAATTCCATAGCATATCGCCAACACCACGGAAGGTTTCACCGGTTAATTGGACGGTAGTAATGGCACCAACGATTGGTGCTGACCAAGTAGTGCGGAAAAATGATTCGTTGCTATACATTTGAATGCCAAGTAAATATTCAGCGTCTGCTTGGTTTAACGTGGCGGTGAGTTCAATCAGTTTTCCGTCACGAGAAACTTGATATTTAACTTCTTCGCCAGGATGTGATTGGTTCTCTTCAATCACATCTGTAGAGATGACTACTTGTTTGCCGTTGACGCGAATGATTTCGTCGCCGGTTTGAAAGCCAGCAGCTTCGGCTGGTGAATTTTCTTTTACACTTTCAATCGTGGCGGCGCCGGACGTAAAGGTGGTGTCATTTTGAAAATAGAATTGGTTGTTGAAAAACACTGGCATACCAGTCCAAGCTAGAACCGTTAAAATAATAAAAGCAACTAACCAGTTCATTAATACGCCGCCAAATAGGATTTTGGTTTTTTGCCAAAAATTAGCAGCTCCAAAAGTGCCCACTTTGGTATCGGCGTCGGACTCGCCATCCATGGCGCAAAAACCGCCAATCGGTAGCCAGTTTAAGCTGAATATTAAGGAATCTTGAGGTTTTTTCCAATCTTTCTTTGGAATTTTATGCCACTTACCATCTTTACCTTTAACCCAAGCAATGGCGCGTGGTGGAAAACAAATACCAAACTCATTGACGCGGACGCCATTACGACGAGCCATGATAAAATGGCCAAATTCATGTGCCGTGACTAAAAACATTAAGACAAACAGTCCAATCAAAATACCTATCACTATATTCATAAACATTATTATATCATACGGGTTTTCTATTTACCGAAACGACGATTGCGTTTTTGATAGTTTTTTAGAATTTTTTCAACATCGTTTGGTTCGATATCTGGCCAATATTTTTTCAAAAATAGGAATTCAGAATAGGCGGCGCGCCAAAGCATGAAACCAGAAATGCGTTCTTCCCCACTAGTGCGGACAATCATGTCGCAAGGTGGAACCTCGGGATGATATAGGTGTTTTTCTAGTGAATCAATCGTAATCTCGCCTTTTTTTGCAGCTGCATTGGCGGCATCGACAATTTCTTGTTTGCCGCCATAGTTAAAGCAGAAACAAACTGTGCCACTTAGACATTCTTTTGTGAGTTCCTCAGCGTCACGCAACTTTTTTAAGAGTTTTGGTGCAATGCGATTTTTACTGCCGAGAATGATACATTTTAAATCATTCTTTTTCATTTTCTTAGCCAAGCGACCGATATTATCACCGAGCAGTTTCATGAGGTAACTAACTTCCTCTTTTGAACGATCCCAGTTTTCGGTGCTGAACAAATAAAAGCTTACGAAAGGAATATGGTGTTTAGCAGTTTCGTCAATAATGTCTTCGACTTTTTCTAAGCCCTTACGATGACCTTCGAGAGTCGGCAAATTTTTCTCGCGTGCCCAACGGCGATTTCCATCAACAATAAAACCTAGATGCTGCATATTAAATTTTCATGATTTCGGATTCTTTGGCTTTGAATTCAGCATCAACTTTGTCCGTGAATTCTTTAGTCAAATCATCGATTTCTTTTTCGGCACGTTTCCTCACGTCTTCGCTCAGTTCAGTCATAGCTTTGATGGCCTTGCGAGCATCTTCGCGAATGTTTCTAATGGCAACTTTGCCTTCCTCGACTTTGCCGCTAGCAGTTTTTACAATTTCCTTACGGCGCTCTTCAGTTAGGGCTGGAATTGGCACGCGGATAATGCGACCATCGTCGGCAGGATTAAGACCGAGAGTCTGATCGTTGCGAATAGCAGTAGAAATATTGGCAATTGTAGATGGATCAAACGGAGTAATCACAAGCAGAGTGGCGTCGCCAACCGTTACGTTAGCGACTTGATTGAGTGGCATGAATTGACCATAGGCTTCGACTTTAATGCCGGCTAGCATGTCTGGATGAGCGCGGCCGGTGCGAACCTTTTTCATTTCGTCTTTAAAACGGTCGAGAACAGCTTCCATTTTTTTGCGTTCTTCTTTAGTGTCAAACATAATAACTCCTTAGTTATGAGTTAATTATAGCATATGGTGATGGCAACAAAAAGCCACCTATAAGGTGGCTAGTTGTTTATTCGGTGACGCCAAGTTCTAGGCGTTTGAATTGACGAATGGTGATATTTTCACCAGTTTTTGCAATTGACTCTTTAATGAATTGGTCAACAGTCTTAGTATCGTCTAAAATGTATGGTTGATTCAAAAGCACCTTATCAGAAAAGGCTTTCTTAACTTGTCCAGCGAGAATTTGGTCTTTCATTTTTTCTGGACCTTTGAAGTTAGCTTCAAGCTCTTTCATCTTAGCTTTCATATCCTTTTCTGGGATATCAGCTTCGCTCACATAAAGTGGGTTCATACTCGCAACTTGCATAGCAATTTTGTGGGCAAGGTCTTTAAATTCGTCGGTTTTAGCTACAAAAGAAGTTTCACAGTTAACTTCTACGATAGCACCAAGGCGGCCGTCGTGGATGTAGGCTTCGATGAGGCCTTCGCGAGTTTCGCGATCACCACGTTTTTCGGCTTTGGTAAGGCCTTTTTTGCGCATTGCTTCAAGCGCTTTATCAAAATCGCCCTTAGCTTCAACCAGAGCTTTTTTGGCATCGGTCAATCCGGCGCCAGAAAGTTCTTTTAATTTCTTAATTTGTTCAATAGTTACTTCTGCCATAATGCCTCCTAATTATTTTTTACCTTCTTTAATTGCTTCAACGAAGTAGCCAAGTACTAAGTTGGTAGCTTTTACGGCGTCATCGTTCATTGGAATAACATAATTAATGCCGGTTGGGTCAACATTAGTATCGACAAAGGCGAAGACTGGAATGTGAAGCGTGATGGCTTCTTTGATAGCATTCTTGTCTTGGATGGCGTCGGTGACGATGATAGCGGCTGGTTGCTCGGTCATGTGTTTGATACCACCGTAGCGTTCGTTCAAAAGATCAATTTCTTCTTGGTAGCGTTGAACTTCGAGTTTAGAATAGCGAGATTCAAGTTCGCCAGAAGCCATGCGGCGTTCGAGGTCTTTGAGTTTTTTGATTTGCTTGTTAACAGTTTCAACGTTAGTAAGCGTACCACCAACCCAACGGACGGTAACGTATGGCATCTCGACGGATTCGGCAGCGGCCTTTACTAAATCTTTGTGCTGTTTTTTGGTACCAACGAAGAGAATTTTTTTGCCGTTTTTAGCGATTTCGGTAGCTTTTGGTAAAGCAGCTTCTAGGGCTTCAACGGTTTTTTCTAGGTTGATAATATGGGCGTCTTGACGTTTGCTATGGATATATGGAGCCATTTTTGGGTGCCAGCGGCTAGTTTTATGACCAAAATGAGCGCCACTTTCCAGCAAAGTCTTCATATCGACATTCACTGTCATATGATTTCCTTTCCTTCGCTACGAGTTTATTCAGGAAACACCTCGTAGTTGTTTCGTTAAATTTAATACGAGGTTGATTATATCATGTCCATAAAATGTTTGCAAGACTTTTAGGATATGTTATAATAATAGTGATGTGGGCTAGGAGGCCTATTTTTGTACATTAAAAGGAGGGATATTTATGGCGAATAAGCCAGAGACTGCGGGCTTTTCCGAGCCCATCAGGACACCAAAAACGGCGGACAACCCAGCACTGCTTTTTGACATTTCCTTAGACGACGTTGTTAAGAAAGGTACGCTAGACGATTATCTGCGGGTACGCGAAATCGAGCAACGCAAGCTTTTCTTGGATAACCTGATCGAGGTTAGCAACGCCATGGACATTGCAATGAGTATTTTGCAGTACAACCGCGATGACCTTGATGCCGAGAAAAAGGACCCCAATTACGTGCGTAAACCGATTCAACTCTACATTAATTCTCCAGGAGGAAGCGTACTTGCGGGCGTAATCTTGCTGGACGCAATTGAGCAGAGTAAAACACCGGTTCATACAATCAATGTGGGATACTCCTACTCGATGGCTTTCATGGTTTTTATCGTCGGCTCAGTACGCTACGCGATGCCCAACGCGACGTTTCTGCTCCATGAGGGGACAGAATCTTACGAAGATTCTGTGAGCAAAGCGCACGATATGCAGCGTTTCATGGCGCGAATGAATAACCGCTTGAAGAAGCTTGTCCTAGACCACACTAAGATCACTTCAGAGGAATTTGACCAGAAGCGCAGTGTTGAATGGTATATGTTTGCCAAGGATGCCAAGAAAAAAGGCATCGTTGACTATATTGTCGGAGAGAAGGGCTGCGCTATCGACAATATCGTCTAATCCCCCGCACGCCCCTGCACTTGCAGGGGCGCTTTTTTTGTGTTAAAATAGCAAACGGTCCTATATAATGTAGGATACTTTGTTCTTTAGGAGGAAACCCTATGAAGACTAGTGTAAAGTACGTACTTGCTCGTCAGCCTGACGGATCAACCAAGAAAATATCCATTCAGACTGAAAACGGCGACCTAAAACGCAATTTCTTTAATAAATTGCGCGCTAGTGGCAATCTGGTGATGGACATCCGCGCCAAAACGATCGAGGAGGAAATTTTCGAAGACAAATTTGGTCGCGACAATCCAACTGGCACCAGAACGCTCCTATGCTTTACGGGGGACTCTAACAAGACTTAATATTAGGCAATAGCCTAAAGCCACGGATGTGGCGTCAGTTCCTTCCGGGCCCAAATTTTGGGCCCTTTTTCTTTACAATTCTAAAATTCTCTGATATAATGATTGGAATTATGAGTAAAAGTGAACTACATCCAAAAGATTATCGCCTTGTTGTCTTTGTAGACGAGGCAGCCAAGTTTTCATTCTTGACTCGCTCTACTGCTAAAAGCGACGAGACTATCAAATGGACTGACGGCAAAGAATACCCACTAGTTAAGGTTCAGATTTCTTCTGCTTCCCACCCATTCTTTACTGGTGAGGAAAAGATTATCGATACCGAAGGTCGCGTTGATCGCTTTAAGGCCCGTGCCGCTAAGGCTGCAGCTCTTAAATCTTCCCTTGGCAACAAGGCTAAGAAGGCTGAAAAAGCCGCTGCTAAGAAGGCTGAAAAAGAGAGTAAATAATCTGCAAAAAAATCCCGCCGAAAGGCGGGTTTTTTGATTAAAGGCGAGGTGGATTAATATAGGCAGGAGTGATGAGGTTTTTCATCACATCGCTTGGTAAGATGCCGCTATCATTTCCTGTCACGAGATTCTCGCGAGCAAGTTGAATGTCGGCTAAATCGTCATTCAACTCTTTCCACCAAGCATTGATGTTATTGCTTCCCTTTTGATAGAGCGGAAAAGTTCCTTCCTTAATTTCAAGATCATAGCCGTTAAGTAGACCATTTTCTTGAATATAGGTGATGGCGGCCTTCAGATAGATTTCGGCCGTATCAATGTCAGGTGATTTTTCGGCGGCGAGTAGCAGCTCGCTGTAGGTGGTGTACTGCTCCTTTGAGGCAGTATGATATTCTAGAGCTGGTATCACCACATTAACGGCAATGATGCAGGTGATTAGTAACATAATAACGATAATAATCATACCTGCCCCTACGAAGAAGTTACGAAGTCTAGACATCTCCAACCCCTCTTTAAAAAGTACTATGCCATAAATGACACGTGTTTTCATTATACCATTTTTTGCTTAAAAAGTCAATATTCTTATGCTATGATTGATGATATGTGGTAGAGAGGCCATTAGCACTTGATTATTCTTAATAAATGTGCTATAATTAGAAGCAGTTGCGATTATCGCAATGGATATTAAGATGCGAGGTGGAATTATGGTAGAAATCAAGGATTGGGGCATCGGCTTTTCTGATGAGAACTTGGTTGGTGATAATAAGGCTGGCTTTAGCCATTTCCTGAATAACCGGTTCGACAGAAAAGGTTTTACCCCTCTCGGTCACGCTTTCGTGTACGGTAAGGCTTACAATGTTGATACTCGTCGTTTCCCTAATGCAGATGAAGGTTGCACAATCAGAACCTCAAAGCTTCTTTTTATTGAAGCAAAAGGAGGCGTCGACAAAGACGCTGGTGTACGGATCTTCATCGCCCATACGGCAAATAGCGAGTATAAGCTGAGTGAAGCCGAAATGTCTCCGGCATTTTACAAGTACATCCAAGGCCAAATTCTTTTCCCCAGCTGATGTCCATTAGGACAGACCCCGGTACGTACCGGGGATTTTTTATTGACAATTTAAAATGATTGTGCTATAATATGTACATATCGCGCGTGCGAAACCATTTTTTTGTGGAGGGGGGGAGCGGTTTTGACCGCGGTTGCCAATCTCTGTTTTGGCTGTGATAATCGGAGACGAGTATTTACAATTAAGGATCTGGCCGACATTAATCCGTATATTCGTTGTGGAGAGGTTATGCAAATGACAGCTCTTGACGAAAACGGTCGGCCGATTGAGCTGGAGTTTAAAGTCACCCGGAATGAGCTGTTCCTCTGCGGCACGCGTTGGATTTACGGCGCGCTCAATGTGCCTCAGGGTACAGTGCAAGTCGAGATCAAACTCGCAAAAACATTTAACACTCTGGAGCTCTTTCCTTTTGCGCCGGCAATTCTCTAGGTTATCTCCTTAAGCCTCCATTTTGGGGGCTTTTTTTATGATTCTTCAATTTTTTCGCGGACGTTGAGGTAAGCTTTTTTATTACCTTTAGCTCTGTCGGCTGGTACAAACTCAATGCCAAGTGATTCGCAACGGTCAATCCAAGCATCTTCGTTATAGTGGTTTGGCATAGATGGTAAAATGTGACCAGCATCATATTCTTTGCGCATTAACTGGATTTCGTGTGCTAATTTTCGAGATGGTTGGCCAATTTCTTTGCCTAGGTCGATGAATTGTCCTAGTGCGATGGAGCCGAATTTTTGGGCAAGAGTTTTTGGAGTCGGATGTTCGTTGTAGCGTTTTTCGAAATAATCTGGGTTGACGTCACCGATACCACGGCCGCTTCTAACGCTATGGTCGGTTGGATACCAGACTGGGGTGTTACCCATTGCAATTTCGCCGGTGGAGCTATTTATTTTACCAGGACTTGGATGCCAATATATATAGGTATTGATTTCGGCGGCTTCAGGAATAGCTTGTGAAAGTAGCCACTTAGCAATATTGGCAGTTGCGCCGGAGCGCGAAACTTCGTCAATAATAGTGATGTTCTTTCCTTCTAGACCAGTTGGAGTGTTCATAATGGCGTCGACGTCTTCAGACTCAATGCCACCCGGAATGTAGAGCGCGCGAATGCGAGCAATATCTTCGCGTGAGATTTTGTCTGTTTGAAAATCAGAAAAGGTAGCTAGCCTTTCGCTACCGTCTGCCTCTTTGATATACTCGCCTGGCTGCAGGGTGACACCACTACGTTGGAGCCACTCGGCGCGGTCGATGGCGAGGTAGGAGTGAGGCGGACGTTTTTGGTCGCTAAAGGCAGTCCAAAAAGTATTTACCAACCAGCTGACTGGGCGAGCGGATTTATCAAGGTAAACTACGTGGTCGGCTTTTGGGTATTTTTCAGACGAGCCATCAATTACCGCAATTGTATCGGCAGTGGAGGTGACGTGACGAGAGAGTGACTCGTTGACGGAAAGAGTTTTGTTTTGGTCGGCTTGTTGAGCAAAAATCGGGAAGTCGGCTGGATTAACATGAAAGCGTTTAGCTGGATCAGCTAAGAGTTCAGCTTCAGTGTATTGATTAGGATCATCGGGAAAACGAGGTTCGTTTTCAGTAACTTCCGGATTATGCGATGGGAATGATTCGTGGTTCGACATTTTACCTCCAAGTTTGTTTACTGTTATTATAACACGAATGGGAGGATGAGCTTATTGCTTGATTTTAAGTATGAAAAAACATTATATTTTTAATGAGTTTCTCGAGACATTCTTCTGGTTTTATTTCGTACTTTTCTTGGTTACTTCTTTTAGCGCATCATACCAATGTGTATATAGTTCGATGGTTGGTGAACAATCTGTGTTTGAGTAATTAGTTTTAATATAACTAAGAATCGACTTTTTTAGTTTT
>JAFROU010000030.1 GCA_017429465.1 Candidatus Saccharimonadota bacterium | reverse complement strand
TGACCTTTATTAATCACAGCTTTAATATGACCTCCTAGCTCGTATTTGATTATAGCATAAACAATTTAGAAATGTAAAGATTTTTTATTCGCTACGTAAAGCTTCGACTGGATCACGTTTTGAGGCTTTGCGGGCCGGAATAAGACCACCAATGATAGTGAGAATTACGCTTAGAATAACTAACCTGAGTGCAGCCATTGGATTAAGCGTAGCGGAGAGCGGAATATTTCCGGTATAATGATGCAAAACTGCATTAATGATTGGAATAAGAGTATAAGAAATGCCGATGCCGAGCAGGCCAGATAGAAGACCGATAATAAAGGTTTCAGCGTTAAAGATACTAGAAATATTATGTTTAGAGGCGCCAATGCTACGTAAGATACCAATTTCTTTAGTGCGTTCGTAGACCGAGATGTAAGTTATGACGCCAATCATGATAGAAGAAACAACGAGCGAGATAGAAACGAAAGCAATTAAGACATAGGAGACAGCGTCAACGATAGTTTTGACTGAGCTCATTAAAATGCCAGTAGTGTCTGAATAGCGGATAACTTTATTGTCATCGTGGATTTGTTCCATGCTTTGATTGTAGCTGTCAAGCCAGTTGATAAAGTGTTCTTTACCATCAAAACTGGTGAAATAGAAAGAGATGGCAGTCGGGCTTTCGAGGTCTTGATAACCGAAAGCAATGAGATTGGACGAAAGTGTCGATGCGGTGTTGGTAAACATGGCAGTAACGACTCGAGCTAGTTCGTCTTCGGTAAAGTTTAGCTTAAAGGCGGAAATTAGTTTATTTTGGTCTACGCTGAATGCTGATGCAAAGGAAGTTGTAAGATAAGCGGTTAAGCCACTCATTTTTTCGGCGACTGTCTTTTTGATTTTGGCTTCAGTCATTACCTTGGCAAAGTTTTCTTTAATCGCAACGATGGCGGCATTATCTAGATACGGATTAATGATGGTAGCGGTTGGTAATACTTCTTCGTTAATCACTGCAACTGGATTGGTTGGTTCGCTCGTGTGGCTTGGATCTATGTTGGCATATGCACCAATATAGGCTTTAACAAGCGGCGTAATCATGCCAGCAAAAGTTTGCTTAAAAGTTGTAGCTGGCACTACATAGTCGGCACTGAGTGAATTGATAATTGCTGTCGCCTCATTCCCTCCTAGATAACCGTTGACGGCGGCTTCGGCGTCGTTTAGGCTAATCTCATTTTCTATACTATTAAAAGTCCCATTAATTAAGCTGCTGAGCGTATCGTTAAAAGCGTTTTTAGCCGGGTTAACGTCGGTGCTAATGGAATTCGTTGCTTCAGTAATGTATTCTACGGTTTTGGCTTGAATAGCATTTTGATCAATCTTGACCCCAAACGCTTCCTGCAATGCGTCGTTATCGATAGAAACTAAATCGGAAAATTGAAAATTATAATTATCTCGTTTGGCATCGAAGCGAGTACCAGATACTACGTCGATTTCGGGATTACTAAGTTGTTTTTGCACGATTTTGGAAGTCGCTGAATGTTGAATGATGTGTTGAATAAGAGATGGTAGATAACCAACACCACCTTCGTTCAGAGCGTTGTCGCCGATAGACGCAATGCCAACAATTTTTAACTGCTCGGCGTTTTGGTAGAGATTCATCATGTATTCGTTGTCGTCGCTCATGTCTTCGTAGACGTCGTATTTGCTGTTATATTTATAAAGATCGCTTGGCTGAATAAGTTTAAGTACAGTTTGCATTAGTTCTTCGTAAGAAAAATTCTTTGGCGTATTATTTAGCGTAACGGGCTCGTTGGCTAAGAATTTATTTACGATGGTATTTAGTTTGTCTGTGTCGCGTAGACCAAGCGAGTAAACTAGAAAATCAGAAATCTCATGGTCGTTTGGTAAAATTAAAATTACTTCGTCGTAGCGGGATGGGTAGCGGCCGGCTAAGATATGGTAATTTGATTTAAACATTTCCTCGTCGTCGGTAATTTGCATAAAGACCGAAGCCATTGATGTGTAAGAACTAAATAAGTTATATGAGCCATAAATAGTATCAAACAATCTGTTTGGATTGAGTTTGGCAAGATGATTAGCGGCGTCGATAGTGTAGATTGGCGGATCAACGCTGTAAGTATAGCGCGTCGAAAGCAGGTCCGACTCGACTTCGTTTTGATGTGACTCATAATATTGTTTGAAGCTTTTAAGGTCGTTACTACCAACACTGTCAATTAAAGAGGTTAAGAGCTGCGACTCGGCGACGTCATAGTCCCCTTCTGGCGTAACTTCTTTCGTCATGCCTAGAAGCAGGCTGGTGAGGTCGGCGGATTGTTCAAAAATCGTGAGTGGATAGGAAGATAAGGTACTTTCTTGAATAGAATCAACGTAGTTTTGAAAACCGGTTGAAACGGCGAGAATGAGCGCAATGCCAATAATACCGATTGAACCGGCAAGAGCAACTAGAATTGTGCGGGCCTTTTTGGTGAGTAGATTATTAAATGAGAGAGAAAGTGCAGTTAGAAAAGACATGCTGGTCTTTTTGGTCTTTTGCCTGTTGGTTTCAACGCTCTTTTTCGTGTCGATTTCGCCATCATATGGGTTTGAATCAGAGGTAATACGACCGTCTTTTAAAGTGATGATGCGGGTAGCATATTTATTAGCAAGATCTGGGTTGTGCGTGACCATAATTACGAGCTTATCTTTAGAGATATTTTTGAGTAGCTTCATGATTTGGACGCTAGTTTCGGAATCGAGAGCGCCGGTCGGCTCATCTGCGAGTAAAATATCTGGGTTGTTGACGAGTGCACGGGCGATAGCAACACGTTGCATTTGTCCGCCAGAAAGTTGGCTTGGTTTTTTATGAATGTGCTGCTCTAGCCCAACATCTTTTAGGGCCTTTTTGGCTCGCGTAATTGACTCTTTTTTTGATATGCCGGAGACAGTTAAAGCAAGCCGCACATTAGCAAGAATAGATTGATGGCCAATCAGGTTGTAACTTTGGAACACAAAGCCAATACGATGATTACGGTAGCTATCCCAGTCGCGGTCCTTAAACTTTTTGGTGCTAATTTCATTAATTTCAAGGTCGCCAGAATCGTAATGGTCGAGACCGCCAATAATATTTAGAAAGGTAGTTTTACCAGAGCCAGAAGGGCCCAAAATAGCCGCGAATTCGCTTTCGCGGAAATTAATACTGATGCTGTCTAATGCTTTTTGTTTAAGCCCACCAGTATTATAGACCTTTGATACTCCACGGATCTCTAACATGTTTTATCTTTTGATTATATCAAGGATCATTTGTCTTGTTAAGCCGATACTGCGATTGATTTTTAGGTTAATTTGTGATATAATTAGCAGAGTGCTTAGGCACGTTCTTTAAGTTGGAAGAGGAATTCAGAAAAGAGGGGGTTATGAATCTTGAAACGCAGGCATGTTTTCTTTCTGGCGATGGTAATGTTTATCTACATTTTCTCGTCAATGCCGGGTGCAGTATCTAAGCCTCAATCGGATGCTGTTGCTAGAGCAATTCTTGCTATTGGTAACAAGCGGGACGTTAGCTATTCGATCGTCTCATTTGTTGGCCTTTATGCTAGGAAGATTGTGCACATGATTGAGTTTGCTGCGCTTGCAATTGCCGGAATTATCGCCGTCACGCCAGATCGAGATGACTATGCGTTTCGAATTCGGCATGACAATTGGTCAGTGCGATATTTCCTTGTCTTTCTCTTCTGCATAGTTTACGCAGCTTCGGACGAATTCCATCAACTGTTCGTTGATGGGAGAGGAGCTTGCGTCGAAGACGTCTTGATAGACACTACGGGCTCGGCGATAGGAATGCTTCTTTATCAGCTAGCCCATACGCTATTAAGGCGAACTAAGAAGAGCCCCGGTTGACGGGGCTTTTTTAATTGTTTAGGATAACTTGTTCGAGAGCGGCGCCAAGTGCGGAGATTTGCTGATAAGTGATGCGTTTAGTCATAACGATCATGATATAATGTCTGGCTTTAAGAGTTTTGGTAGCTGGAAATTCTACGATGGCTGCATCATGATAAAGATTCCAGATGTTGCCGTAGCCGCTATGTTCCCAACCGACTTTATTATAGACGCTGGCTACTTTAAAACCGGATGGTAGGCCACGGCGCCAATCGCATGGTCCGCCACAGAGGCCATTGTTAACTGGTGGCTGGACGAGCATTGAGTCTTTGATGCGGGCTACATTATCGTCAGTGAGGTCTTTGTGTTCGTAATATTTTCTCATGATTTTATACATATCTTTTGGCGTTGAAGCAAGGCGGGAAATTTGTGAATTAGTAATTCCCCAGTTTTGGGAAATAATAGTATCAAGTTGTGAGCGACCCATTTCGCTCCAGAGGGTTTCAGCACAACCGGAGTGTGATTCGCGGATGGCTTTGTCGAGACACTGGAGGCGTGTAAAACCTCTTGTAATAATGTCGTTTGGCCCGCTTGCGCCACTTTGCATGTTTAGGTAGGCTTGGTAGACGACAAAGAGTTTATAGAGCGAGGCAGTACCAAAGGTTAGATCGCTGTTGTATTCTGCCACAGCCGTTTCGTTATCGAGATCGTAGATGTATATGCCGGCAGTGCCAGAAACGCCTTGAAGCCAACTATTAACGGTCGGCTGAAGGTCGATTACTCCTGGATCTTTTTGGGGATCTTCAACAACGATAACTTGGTCAATTGTGCCTGGCTTTCGCTCTTTATTCTTTAGTTCAATTAACTTTAAGACATTAAAGCAGGTAATACCGGCAAAAATGAACGTAAAAATAATCAGTGCAAAATTAGCAGCTATCTTGCGTTTGCGAGTCGATTTAGCAGCCATGTTGAACTTTCCTCATTCATTAGACTTACTTGAAGATTGCCATCAAATACAGTTGGAGAAATACGAGTTTGAACGTGTTTACCATCGATAAAGTAGTGAGTAAGAATTAATCCGCGTTCTGTGCCAGGCCAGTAGGTCTGGTCGAAGAAGAGATTACCAAGTCCGTAATAGATGGCGCCGTTACCATAGAGTTCAAAGGTTTGTGGTTGGTGAGCGGAGACTCCGACTACGATGTCGGCGCCGAGGTCAATTAGATGACGGAAGAATCCTTGTTGATTGTAGCCCCAAGTGGACTTATCGCAGGCTGGCATTTCAACGAAGCCGTCTGGATAGCAATAGCACTCGTAATATTGAATGTCGACGATTACGAAATCGCCTCTATCTTTTGCCTCTTTAATATTGGCAGCTGCTGTGTTTTCGTAGTATTGATTTGCGCCAGCATAATTACCGGTTGTAGCACCGCCGGTTGATTGGTTATAGGCAAGTAAAGTAATTTTGGCGCCTTCCTGTTCGATTTTGAGTGGCACGGCAGCTTCGTTGGCGTTAGCGCCGCCACCAACAATCTTCATATTTAATTCTTTGTATTTTGCGATAGAATCAAGGTTGGCTTGGCGACCACAGTCGTTATTATGATTTCCTGTTAACTCAACAATATCGGTGCCAATAGCTGTGATGGCGCCGAGCATGCGCCAGTCGGAGCAGATGTTGCTACTGCTAGCACGGTTGGTAAATGAAGACTCGTTGCTGATATGAGTAATATCTTTTTTGCTAAGGAATGGGGCAATGTTAGCGGCAAAGTAGGAGCCGTCGCCACCGACGCGATTGAGCTTGGTAAGCATGGCTCGGGACAGAGCGGTCACGCCAGTTTGGGCAAATGACAACGTATTCTCGGCGGTTGGGAAAGTGCTTAAGTGTGGACGAATAAGATCAATTGCTTGGGTGTCGGTTGGATCTTCGCATTCAAAATAAAAATAGCGGAAGAAGGCGCCGGCATTGAATTCGTCTAGATAATATTTTCCATCAAGCGTCAATAGCTTTTGATTTGGTTTAAGTTCGTTTATAGAGACTAGTTTAAGGTTTTCATCAGTGCTAACTGCGGTGCTGGCGCCTTGATAGAAGTCGGCGACTGGTACGAGAACGTCGTAGAGTAGAGCGCTACTATCTACAATTGGTGCGAGTTCTGATTTAGCTGAAATAGTGGCATCGTGTTCAATCCACAAGTCTTCTGCTGTAAAGTATTGCGATAGAAATTCTTGTTCTTCTGGGGTGACTGACTCATCATAAGTGATAATACCAGGTTCCTTAAAAATACCAGTTTTTGTAATATATTGAACGCCGATGAAAACGGCGCCGGCTACTAGTAGAAAAAGTAGGGTTAACCCAAAAGTTTTTTTCCCTTTGCCTTTAGTCTTACGTTTCACAAACTAATTTTAGCATTTTTATCTAGAAAATACAAAGTATATGTGCTATATTTAGGTTATGCTTAATATCTCGCTTTTTCGTCGCAAGCCAAAGTTGGAATACGAGAAGGATATCGCCTCTCCGAACGGAAGAGTGGTTTGTCATGTGATTTTAGGCGCCGGCCAATTAACCTACGCCGTCTTAAAGGATGGTAAAATTTTGGTGCGCGATTCTCATATTGGACTTGAACTCTATGGCGAGAAGCCTTTAAAGTATGGTTTAACCTTAGTTCGTGCTCACGAAAAGATGATTGATGAGACTTGGGAAACAGTATGGGGCGAGGACCATGTAATTCGTAATAATTATCATGAAGTTGCTCTTTATCTTTCTGAGGAAATGGAAGATAGGCGCCTCTTTACTTTACGCGTGCGTGTTTTTGATGAAGGTGTTGCTTTCAGATATGAAGTGCCACCTCAGCCAAAATTCCGTCGTTTAATTATTGCTGACGAGCTAACTGAATTTAATGTTGATTTGAATGGTTACGCTTGGCAGATTCCTGCCTATCAACCGGATCGCTATGAATATAACTACGAGCGCTGGCCGGTGTATAATTTAACTTCTTCTGTGCATACTCCGTTGACGATTCAAACACCAATTGGACCATATATTTCGATTCACGAAGCTGCGCTTTATAACTATGGTGCCATGACTTTGAAGTTAAATGAAAAGCGTGCTCTAAAATCTGATATTACGCCACTTTCTGATGGTATGCGTGCTTATGTAGACCTGCCGTTTTCGACGCCTTGGCGTATGATTATGATTGCTGATTCTCCACTTGATTTGGTCAGTAACCGCATGATGCTTAATTTAAACGATCCACCACGCGATGACTTCTCTTGGGTTAAGCCGATTAAATTCATGGGTATTTGGTGGGCAATGTACGTTGGTGAGTGGACTTGGGCGCCAAGTGACCGCCACGGTGCTTCAACGGCTCATGCTAAGGAATATATCGACGCATGCAATCGCTTAGGTATTGAAGGGCTTTTGATTGAAGGCTGGAATGAGGGCTGGGAAGGTGACTGGCTCCAAAATGGCGCGCACAGTGATTTCTTGAAACCGGCGAAGGATTTCAACCTGGTAGAAGTAGCTAGATATGCTGATTCGAAGAACGTTAAACTAGTTGGCCACCATGAGACTGTTGGATTTGTTGATAATTATGAAAAACAGATTCAGCGTGCTTATGATTATTATTCAGAAAACAACATCCACTACATTAAGCCTGGTTATGCTGGCAGCATGATGACTATCCAGAACCGCCGCGAATATCATCATTCGCAGGTCGGTGTTAATCACTACCAAAAGACGATTGAGTTGGCGGCGCAACACCATACGATGCTAAACATCCACGAGCCAATTAAAGGTACTGGCATAGAGCGTACTTGGCCAAATCTTTTAACTCGTGAAGGTGCGCGTGGGCAAGAGTATGAAGGCGGTGCCTTGTCGCCATCGCATGCTTGCATTTTACCGTTCACACGTCTACTATCTGGTGGCATGGATTACACGTCTGGTATTTTTGACGTGACTAACGTGAGTAAACGTATAGCTTCAACTTTAGCGCGTCAGCTAGCTTATTATGTAACGATTCATTCTGGTATGCAGATGGCGGCTGATCGTCCAAGATTCTATGAAGAG
>JAFROU010000002.1 GCA_017429465.1 Candidatus Saccharimonadota bacterium | reverse complement strand
CCTATAAATTTGGACGCGAGTGTTGCCTTCAATAGCGACGTACTTTCCTAAGTCGCTTCTAAAATTAACAATAATAGGATGAATGATGCCGCGACTAACACGAATTGAGTCCTTGAGATTATAGTAGTCAGTCGAGCCATCTCCCGAATTGCCGCTACTGCCCAAGGCTAGCGCCACCGCCTCGCCTGTTAACGCATCCTCGGAGTACATTTCGAGAAATTTAACAATTCTTGGATTTTCCATATCCAACTCAACTTTTGTAATATCGAGTTTTTCAAATTTTCCTATCATTTTAAGGCTCCTTTATATAATTATATCAAAGGAGTCAATCCTATACCGCTGCAAGGCATGTTTTGTACCTCCAAAGAGCAACACCCTTTTAGTTCAATAATCAATTGCGGCAGCCTCGCAGGGTTATCGTATTTTAGCTTAGTTTCACTTAATTGCATGCACGACAGAGACCGGGCCTTTGAAAAACTGCCGGAGTATGGTATAATGATATTCATCATGATCGGCTATGTTTATATTTTGACGAATCCTAGTTTTAGAGACGACTGGGTTAAAATCGGGAAAAGTTCTCGCCCAGTCAATATTCGCTCGAAAGAATTAGATAACACAGCCGTCCCGCTTCCTTTTGAAATATATGCGGTTCTAAAGACCGAAAAATATGATGAGGCGGAAAAGCAAATTCATCATCTCATAGATATAGTCAATCCCGACATGCGTATTAGAAAAGGACGCGAATTCTTCAATGTTACGCCAGAAAAAGCTCTTAGCATATTTAGAGAATGCGCAAGGACACTGGACGATGCATCTATCGAGATTTACGAGAACAATAAACCTAAGAACGAATCGCAGATTAAAGATTGTGATTCTGATGGTTTTAAAGACCAGCCTGACAAAACGTGTGATAATCGAACACGTATTGTAACAAAAACAAAACTCACATTTAAGTTGTTAGGTATTCCTATTGGAGCAGAGCTTACTTTTTCCGAGAACGATGCCGTCAAAGCAACTGTCGTAAATAACGATAATATCATCAGGCTGCAAGACGGAACGGAAGCAACACTTTCTGGAGCTGTAGTTATTGTCAAGCGAAGACTTGGCACTGCGACAGACTCAGAAGCATACCAAGGTGGCGCATATTGGCTATACAAAGGCCAACGCCTTACGACAATAAGAAACCAAATCGAAAAATAATATGATACGGAGATATATGCTCCGTATTTTTTGGTTCGAACTATTCTTCAACTAGTACAAGTTGCTTATGCTTGAGTTATTGAACCGCCACTGGAAATAACAAAACTGGACGATGAACTAACGGAAATTAACGAGAAAATCGTGGATCCAAGCAAACTAAAGCTAACTGCCGAAAATTTCTTGAACCCCCTAAATTCCCTGGATTTACAAATGAGAGCGGCCGATATGCTTCAAATGGACCTTTTGGCCCGAAAAATATTCTTGAACCTCGAAATTGAGCAACAAAAAACGGTCCTTGTTAGATTAAAGAACCGTTTCAAACTCTAATTTCGGGCGTAAAAACAGGCCAAATTACCTGTGGTGAGCCGGGAGGGACTCGAACCCTCGACACCAAGCTTAAGAGGCTCGTGCTCTAACCAGCTGAGCTACCGGCCCAAATGGGACTTGCATTATTATACCACAAAATCCCTAAAAATGGTATACTTAGAATATGAAAATTAGCGAAAATATTTCTCTCTCAGAATTAACAACTATGAAACTTGGTGGGCCAGTTAACTATGTGGTCGACGTGGAAGCGATTGAGGATATCCCTTCCGCCTACAAGTTCGCCGAGAAAAAGCAACTTCCAGTTTATATTCTTGGCAATGGTTCAAACACTATTGGACGCGATGAAGGCTTTAAGGGCGTGATTATTCGTAATCATATTCGCGGTATTACTTCTAGGTATGATGAGAATGATAATTTTCTAATTAAAGGTATGGGCGGAGAGAAATGGGACGACATTGTTGAATATGCTTGTAAGAATGGCTATTCTGGCATCGAGGCGATGAGTATGATTCCTGGCACACTTGGTGCCGCTCCAGTACAGAACATTGGCGCCTATGGCCAAGACGTAGCACAAGTGATTGATAGTGTTGAAGTATATAACTCTGTGACAAATCAATACGAGACTTTGCCGGCCGAACTTTTGCAAATGGGTTATCGCCGTTCGATATTTAATTATGGCGAAATGGCTGGAAAATACTTTATTATTTCCGTAACAATTCGCGTACATCAAGGTAGTCTGCAGCCACCGTTTTATACTTCCCTGCAGGCTTACGTAGATGAACACCAAGTGACCGATTTTTCACCAAATAATATTCGTCGCATTGTGACAGAGATTCGTTCTGAAAAATTGCCTGATCCGGCAGTCGTAGCAACCGCTGGCAGCTTCTTTAAGAATATTTATCTGACGGACGAGGATGCTATGAAGGCAGAAGCACGTGGTATGAAAATCATTCGTCGTCCTGGCGAAAACAAGATTAGTGCCGGATGGATGCTAGAAGAATGCGGCCTGAAAGGTCAGTCGTTCCACGGCATGAGAGTTAGCGACAAATCTGCTCTGATTCTAATAAATGAAGGCGCTAAGAGCTATGCCGATTTAGCTGATGCACGTTTTGCAATTCAGCAAATTGTGCGCACAAAATTTGGTTTAACGCTTCAGCAAGAGCCGGTTGAGGTTCCAACAAGATGAAAATCTTAAACGGCGCAGAATTAGCTGGTTTTGTGAAGCAGCGCCAATCGCTGGTTGTGGCAGAAATGCTAGATAATGGTAAATCACCAAAACTAGCAATTGTTCGCGATAGCGATAATCCTGTGATTGCTAAATACGTGGAATTAAAAAAGCAATACGGCAAGGATATTGGCGTGGTAGTAATGGATGTAGAAACTGAGCCGTATAAGGTTAAAGAAACTATTAAAAACTATAGTGATGACCAAAGCGTGGATGGGATTATTTTACAGCTGCCAATTATGGATAAGGATGCGACAGATGAAGCCGTAAAACTAATTGCGCCAGAAAAAGACGTAGATGGTTTGTCTGGAGTAGGTAGTTTTGATTCTGCTACCGCCACAGCAATTAACTGGTTACTAACTGGTTACGATATTAGTTTAGCCGGACGAAAGATTGCATTAGTTGGACATGGACGTTTGGTAGGTATGCCTCTACAAAAAATGTGGCATAACTCTGGCTATGACGTAACGGTCTTCCAACATGGCGATGATTTAAGTTCGCTAATTAATTATGACGTGATTGTGACGGCGACTGGCGTACCACATCTTATAAAGAGTTCAATGGTAAAAGCCGGCGCAGTAGTAGTAGACGCTGGAACCGCTAGTGAAGGCGGGGTGCTAATTGGCGATATTGAAGAAGATATTCGTGATCGTGAGGATTTACTTGCAGTAACTCCACGTATTGGAGGTGTTGGTCCTTTGACCGTTGCAGTATTATTTGAAAATGTAATCACTGCTGCCACAAAAAAATAGTTAATATAAAAAAGCGGCCTTTTTAGGTCGCTTTTTGTTATCATTTTAGTT
>JAFROU010000001.1 GCA_017429465.1 Candidatus Saccharimonadota bacterium | reverse complement strand
TTGCGAGTTTTTTTCGCTTATGTTATACTAAACGTAAGTATATTTTTTAGGAGGCATCAAAAATGGTAAAAGTAGCAATTAATGGTTTCGGTCGCATTGGCCGTTGTGCATTTAAAATTCTGTTAGACCGTCGCGATGTGGAAGTGGTGGCAATTAACGACCTTTGTGATAACGCTACTCTTGCTCACTTGCTGACTTATGATTCATCTTACGGCGTTTATGACCGTAAAGTAGGTTTTGACGAAGAGGGAATCACCGTTAACACTCGCAAAATAAAAACCTTTCAGGAAACTGACCCAGCTAAATTACCATGGAAAGATCTTAATGTAGACGTAGTGATCGAATGTACTGGTCATTTTGCCGATCCGGCTAAGGCTAAAGCTCACATTAAAGCTGGCGCTCGCAAAGTTGTGATTTCTGCTCCAGCCAAAGGTGAAGGTGCAAAAACTGTAGTTCTAGGTGTTAACGAAGATATTGTCGATTCTAGTGACGTTGTGCTATCTAATGCCTCTTGCACAACCAACTGTATCGCTCCAATTATGAAACTTCTAGAAGAAAAGTATGGCGTAGAAAAAGCCATGATGACTACGGTCCACTCCTACACCGCTTCACAACGTTTACAAGATGCTCCGGCAAAAGATTTGCGAGAAGCTCGTGCTGCTGCTGAAAACATTGTACCGACCACCACCGGCGCTTCTAAAGCCGCCGCTCTTGCTATCCCATCGCTCCAAGGCAAATTTAATGGCCTTTCTGTACGCGTACCGACACCTGTAGTCTCGCTCGCTGATATTACTGCTGTTCTAAAATGTGACGTTACTAAAGAAGAACTTAACAAATTCTTTAAGAAAGCCGCCAAAGAACCATACTTTGAAGGTATCCTTGGCGTGACCGAAGAAGAATTAGTCTCGCGTGACTTTATTGGTGATTCTCGTTCCTGTATCATCGACCTACCATTAACAGACGTGGTTGGTGGCAACCTCGTTAAAGTTGTTGCCTGGTATGATAACGAATGGGGTTATTCCAATCGTCTAGTTGAGCTTGCTGTTGACTTCGGAAAGGCTGCTTAATGACACAAATTTTCGTGGGCGCTGATCATCGCGGCTTTGAGCAAAAACAAGCCTTAGTTTCGCTATTAACAAATAGCGCTAAAGATTTTGCCGTCGTCGATAAAGGTGCCTATGAATATAATGAAGCTGATGATTTTAATGATCCGGCCATTGCGGTCGCAAAAGAAGTTCAAAATAATCCGGGAAGTTTTGGCATTTTACTCTGTGGCTCAGCCCATGGAGTCTGTATGCAAGCTAATCGTTTCCCGGGCATTCGCGCCATTAATGGTTATAATTCACACATTGCGCAGCTTGGACGTGAGCATAATGATGCTAACGTGCTCTGTCTTTCGGCCGATTATCAAAATTCAGCCGATCTTGCTGCTGCCGTGCAAACATTTTTAACAACTGCTTTTCTTGGCGAAGAACGTTATATTCGCCGTAATAGGCGTCTAGATGAGGAGGCTAGATGAGTAAAATAATACCAACCATTCTTACTAACGATACTGCGCTTTATAAGCGTTATATTGAGGTGTACGCTAACTTTACGCGTCACGCTCAGATCGATATTTCTGATGGCCAATTTACGCCAGAAGCCACAATTAGTGCTGCTTCAGTTTGGTGGCCACGTGGCTGGTCTTGTGATATTCATTTAATGGTAAACAGCCCTGCTTCCTATGCTGCTACCATTATCAAACTCCATCCATCACTTTGTATTATGCATGCTGAAGCTAATGAAGATCTCCTCCCGACCTTCAACAAGCTAAAAGAGCAGGGTATCAAAGTGGGTGTTGCCCTTATGAAACAGACTTATCCAGGCGATGTAAAACGCTATATCGAAGCTGCCGATCATGTTTTGATTTTTGCCGGCGAAATTGGTCGTCAAGGTGGCAAAGCTGACATGCTTCAAATTGAAAAAGTTGATTTGATTCGTGCCATTAAACCAGACGTAGAGATTGGTTGGGATGGTGGCGCTAATATGACGAATGTGCGCGTGATTGCTCACGCTGGCATCGACGTTATTTACGTTGGTAGCGCGCTTAGCCACGCCCAAGACACAGTCACTATGTATCAATCACTTATTGCCGAAACTGATAAAAGAGGAGTCTTACTCTAAATGGCTCGTATCGTCACGCTCGGTTCTGCCTTGCAAGATATTTATCTTGTTGATCGCGACGACTTTACAGCCGCCAATATTGGCGATGTCTCAATTTTTGGTCAAATTGCCATTGGTAGCAAAATCGATATTGACCGTATTTCCTTTGAAATCGGTGGTGGTGGCACTAATTCGGCAGTAACATTTGCCAGACACGGTCACGAGACAGTTTTTATGGGTAATATTGCCCACGATCCAGCCGGCGAAGCCGTGATGGCATTACTAGACCAAGAAGGTATTGATAGCAGTTATGTAAAATGCATTCCGCGCACCCATACGGGATGTTCGATTATTCTGTTAGACAGCAAAACTGGTGAACGCACTATCATGACTTATCGCGGTGCTTCTGCTAAATTCAATAATCTAGATCCAGATTGGCTTGACGAAGTCTGCCCAGACTGGCTTTATATTACCTCTATGCGGGGTGATATGGAGACGCTCACGAAGTTTTTGCATAAGGCTAAAGTGATTGGCTGTAAAGTGATGATTAACCCGGGTAAGTTGGAATTAGAGCGCCCGCACGAGCTACTCGGTCTAATGAACTTAATCGACATATTAGCCGTTAATAAACGTGAAGCAATGCAGATTGTGCCGGGCCAATATTTACCAGAGTTAGCCGAAAACCTACTCAATTATGTAGGTACTGTTATTATTACTGATAACTCCATGGGTGCTATTGCTACGAATCGTAAAGAAACCTACCACGTTGGCCTCTATGAAGATGTAAAAGTGAACGATACAACTGGAGCCGGCGATGCCTTTGGCTCTGGTTTTCTAGCTCACTTTGCTAGTGGTCATTCATTTGAAGAATCGCTCATTTTTGCCTCTGCTAATTCCACTTCAGTAATTACAGAACTTGGTGCAAAAAAAGGAATTTTAACCGGCACAGAAAAATTACACCTGATGCCAATTGAAAAGGTATAGCTATGTTAGAAGAAGAAAGAAAAATGATTCAAGAATTGTCTATCGCCGATCTCGAACGAGCGCAAGCCTATGCGCGCGACCTCGGCCGTGGACTCAAAATTATCCGTACTTTTCCGCAGGGCGTAACAATTTTTGGTTCTGCACGCTTACCGCAAAACAATAAATATTGTGTAGCTGCAAGAGAACTGGGGCAAAAACTAGCCATGAATGGTCATGCCGTGATTACTGGCGGTGGCCCAGGCATAATGGAAGCTGCTAACCACGGTGCTTACGAGTATGGTGGTCGCTCAATCGGTCTTAACATTACGCTCTCGCACGAGCAATTTCCAAACCCATATTTAA
>JAFROU010000029.1 GCA_017429465.1 Candidatus Saccharimonadota bacterium | reverse complement strand
TGTGACGGGTAAGAAATCGGGACGTTTACTTCTTTTTGGACCGCGCGAAGAACTGCCGTTTTTAGACCAGAAAATGAAAAGTCGAGCTCTTCGATTTTTGGATGTGGCAATTTATATCTGTTTTCATCACCAGAAGAAGCGGCCTTAGCGATCGACGGCCCACCAGGATACGGCAAACCCAGAATCTTCGCTACCTTATCAAAGCATTCTCCCACTGCATCATCGTGCGTCGTCCCAATAATCTCAAAGTGATTATGCTCTCTTATGTAAAGAATCTGCGTATGTCCTCCCGAAATCACCATCGCAAGCAATGGAAATTCAGGAGAAACAAAAGATATAGAACGAGAGAGAGTAAGACTCGGGCTAGCGCCCCGGAGCGCTCTCTCGAATCCTATATCTTTTGACTCATCTAGCCAATTCGCATACACATGTGACTTCAGATGATGCGTCGCATAAAGTGGTTTGTCATGCAAAATTGCTAACATCCTCGCAGTTAATGTGCCAATTAAAAGCGATCCACGCAGTCCCGGTGCATGCGTCACCGCAATCGCATCTATGTCGTCCCATGAACAAGAAGCATCCGAAAGTGCCTTGTTTACCACTGGCATCATCGCCTCAAGGTGGCTTCTTGCTGCTACTTCAGGAATCACCCCGCCGTATTCCGCGAAGATATCAATCTGTGAAACCACTACATTCGAAAGGATCTTGCGCCCGTCTTCTACCACGGCCGCTGCAGTTTCATCACAACTTGTCTCGATTCCTAAAATTTTCATATCTTAATTATATCACTAAATGAATATTTACTCATGATGATAAGGCCCACCAATTGCTATCTGTGATGCACGATAAATTTGCTCCGCGACCATTACTCGAGCGATCCTGTGCGGAAACACTAATTTCGAAAAACTCCATACAAAATTTGATTTTTCACGCACCGTCTCCGAAAAACCATACGCCCCACCAATCAAAATTACCACATCTTTAGCATTTAAAAACGCGGAATTTAACATTTCAAAAAATTCGGGTGATGATATATTTTTGCCCCGTTCGTCGCAGCAAATCACGTATTCGCGACCGGTAAACGGCCAATCCGCTAGATATTTATCTAATTTCTCTTCGTCCATAAATACCCACTCAAAATTAAACGGCTTTTTCATCCGTTTTTCGTACTCAGAAATAGCTTCTTGTACCCAGTCGGCGTTCTTCTTTCCGCCCGCGATGATTTTAATCATAATCACATTATACCATCAGGGGTGGAAAGGTGCAAACTTAAGCATTTTAATAAACTTTATGCTTGCTTTAACTTGCTTCCTTTGCTAAAATATTCACTATCGCTCATTAAATTCACAATAGACTTATTTCTAATTTGCGAGGTGGGTCGGTCGTCGAGCGATAAAATTAAGGAGAAAAATCGATACATGCGTATCAAAAGACTCAAGCGTTCACACGAGCGAAAATTAAAAATCGCTCCAGCGGAGTGGCAAGAGTTCATCGAAATTTAATTCGATGAAATAAAAATAAGCCCGAATCTCGGGCCTATTTTTTATCTAAAACTAGGATGAGAGTTTTGTGTCGACAATCTCGAGCAAAAGATCCGTAAACTCAGAACCAGTTAAATTATGATCCCAAGAGACCGTCTTGCCATTTACTGTAACACTACCGCCATTTTTATTAGACCAATCAATGTATTGTCCATCAACATAGAAAGTAGGCGTACCAGGAATCTCTAAACGCTTGCCAATCCCCATATCAAAGCTAATTCTCTTTGATACGTCTGGCGAAGCCAAATCTTCTCTAAACTTTTCTTCATCACCTTTGCCATCGGTGACCTCTCTAAAGTACTTTGCGTAAAGATCAGTTCGAGTTGAAGCCGTGGCGTAATACCATTCTTCTTGTTCAGAGAAAAGCTTATTTGCATATTCTTTCCAATATCCCTGTAGCCCCGCCGCTAAGGCTGCCGAAGCTGCCGCTGTACCATTTTGGTGGTAGCTAAGCAGATAATTACGATAAACTACGCCAAGCTTACCGCCGGCCTTTTCAACCGCCGCATTTACGCGCGGGTTAATAGAAGCACAATATTCACACTGGTAATCAGCATATTCAAAGATTAAAACCGGTGCATCTTTGTCACCTTTAATATGATCAGGAATATTGCCAGTATGTTCATCGGCCTCGATGTAAGAATGAAAATCATACTTACTATAATCTGTGGCTTTATTATTGCCATCAATCACTAAATAACTTGCAAAAGCAATAAAACCGACTGCTAAAATACTGACAATAACGCCCACTCTAGAAAAACCTGATGTTTTTTTCATATAACTCCTTTTTGTTCATTTTAACATATTTCACCGAAAGTTTTAAAACAATTGGTGAATGAAAGTTTTTATGCTAATATAGAAATATGGATAAAGGGTCAGGCACTAAAAAGAAAATTTTGACGATTGTTTTAAGTTTTCTCATTTTATTAATCATAGGATTAGCTGTAGGTATTGTAGTCATGAAGCTAAACAGCGGTCCGGCAAAAATCGATGATTTGCCAAACGATCAACTCGTCAGCAAAATGTTAAGCGATATTAGAAGGTTAGACGTTGACGAATCGATGGATTACATCAACTATAGATTGACACAATATCAAGATGAAGAAATACAATTTGAACTCAAAATGATGAAGGTTAATGTCTATCTAAACTATGATATGCCAGCAGAAGCTATTACTGCAGCAGGGGATATTACCGAAGACGCTCTCACACCGCAACAGAAAATGAGGTATTACCATGTACTCTATCAAGGGTACACAAAAACTGGCGACGAAGAAAAATCAATAGAGTATCGAGATAAATACTTCACTATGTACAATATAATTTACGGGGAAAGCAAAACAGAATAATGGCATTTCGGGTGGTAACAAGTATTAAAAAATTAACCATTTCCTTAGTCAGTATTTTTGTTTTATCATTTCTGATTATTTCGGGCTCCGCTCATGCTGGCGAAGGCGGTAATACTGGCAGTGGTGGCTGGCCAGGCTGTACCACTCTCACCTATTTTGCAACTTGTTATGGTGCTACATGGCAATGGTACTCAACCAACTCAGACCATGTTTTTATTGATGGTTGGACTGGGGCGAACCGCTCATTTGCGCAGCAAGGCTATATTGATGGTTGCGCCTCTGCCGGTGGGTATTGGCGTTATGCTATGGTTATCAAGACCGATGATCCGCCTGGGAATCACGGAAATGTTGGTTGGCTTTATGCTGGGCATCAAGTTGGCTTGATTGGTATCGGTGGCAGCGACGATTGGTATTTTAATTCTGAGTATTTTGGTGGGGGTATGAATTATATAGGCGACAACTGGTCTCAGGTGGAAGCAATATACTTAAAGCTTCAAGAATATGACCCAGCCACCTACTGGCGCGGTTGGAATTATTATAGTAATCTTTCCTGGTTCTGTGGTCCAGGCAGTATCACTGAGGTTAAACCACCGGTAGTGGAATACACTCTCACAGGTTACGCGAAAGAAGTCAGTGGTAAATCTCTTCGTGGCTATATTAACGATGTATGGGATACGGTTGAAGAAGGGAACTGGGCCTCAGTCACCAGAAACACCAAGACTG